>SCSX01000033.1 GCA_004297825.1 Spirochaetota bacterium | reverse complement strand
CGCGTCTCCGCGATGAAGCCGGCGGGGTCCGGGGACTGGATGTTGAGCACCTGCACGTCCGGATTCCCGTTGAACGCGGCCAGGGTGCCGTCGCCAAAATGAAGGTCAATGTCCAGGATCACGGCGCGCTTCACCAGCCCGTCGGCGATAAGGCGGGACACGGCGATGGCCATGTTGTTGAAAAAGCAGAATCCCCAGTTGTGGTCCGGGTTCGCGTGGTGCCCGGGCGGGCGAATTGCGCCGAATGGCACGAAGCCCTCCAAGGCCATGCGTGCGCACATGATCGCGCCGCCCGCAGCGGTCCTGGCGGCCGGGAAGCGGTCTTCCGCGCGGCGTTCCATCATAAGGAGTCCTTCCGAATGGCACAGGAGTATGTCCTCGTCCCCGCAGGCCGGCGGCTCAACGACCGGATAACGCGCGCCCAGGTATTCCATGACCGCGCGCACCCGGTCGGGGCTTTCGCACGAGGCGGTGGAATAGGGGGTCTGATACACCGGGTGGTATACGATGCGCACGGCAGTTTGAACGGGTTCCTGTTTTTTCATGACGCCCTCCTTCCACCGCGTACATGATAGCAGGCAGGGGGCGCGCCGTCAATCACGCGGACAGCAGTATCGGCCCCTCACCCAAGACTGAAAATCTCCTTGAGCTCGCGGTTTGACATCTCCGTGATCCAGGTCTCACCCGCCGAGACGGCAAGGTCGGCGAGCTCCTGCTTCTTCTTTATTATGCCGTCAATCTTTTCCTCGAAGGTCCCCATGGTGATAAGCCGGTGCACCTGTACCGCGCTCTTCTGTCCTATGCGGTAGGCCCGGTCGGTGGCCTGGTTTTCCACGGCGGGGTTCCACCAGAGATCGTAGTGGATCACCTGGGTGGCGCGGGTGAGATTGAGCCCCGTGCCGCCTGCCTTGAGCGAGATGATGAGTATCTTTTCACCGCCGTCCTGGAAGCGCTTCACCATCCGGTCGCGTGCGGCGCGGACGAGCCCCCCGTGGAAGAAGAGCGTCTTCTCACCGGCATGGCGGGCGATCATTTTTTCGAGCATCTCGCCCATGCGCCGGTACTGGGTGAAGATGAGCGCCTTTTCGCCGTGCTCGACGATCCGCTCGAGAAGCTCCATGGTTTTTCCGGCCTTGCCGGAAATCCCCGGCGCGAGATCCCCCCTGCCGCTAAAGTGAACCGGATGATTGCATATCTGCTTCAGGTGCGTGATGAGCTGGAAGATGAGCCCCCTGCGCTCGATGCCCTCGGATTCCTCGATTTTGCGCAAGGCGGAGGCGACAACCTGCTCATAGAGCACCGCCTGTTCCGGCGTAAGGGGACAGTAGCAGTCGGACACGATTTTATCGGGCAGGTCCGATATAATGGTTTTATCGGACTTGAGGCGCCGCAGTATAAAGGGCGCGGTCGCCTTCTTTAATTTCGCGAGCGCGTCCTCGTCCCGGTACCGCTCGATGGGAAGGGCGAAGTCCGCCTTGAAGCCGCGCAGCGGTCCCAGGTATCCGGGAATGAAAAAATCGAATATGCTCCAGAGCTCGGTGAGCCGGTTTTCCACGGGGGTCCCGCTCATGGCGACGCGGCGGACGGCCTTGAGTTTCTTCACCGCCGCCGACTGGTCCGAGGACGGGTTCTTGATGTTCTGCGCCTCGTCGATGACGACAAGGTCCCATTCGCGCGTGCCAAAGAGGGTTTCATTTCGCCTCACCAGGCCGTAGGTGGTGATGACGATATCGAACCCCTTCCATTTGCGCGCCTTTTCGGTCCCGTGGTAGATCGAGACGCGAAGTCCGGGGGCGAAGCGCTCGATCTCGCGGCTCCAGTTGCCCACGAGCGTCGTGGGACATACCACGAGCGCCGCGTTGCCCAGAAGCCCCTCGTCCTTGAGCTTCTGGAGTACCATGATGACCTGCAGGGTCTTGCCCAGGCCCATATCGTCGGCGATGCAGCAGCCCAGGCCGCGCGCGAGATTAGAATACAGCCAGTCGAAGCCGCGTTCCTGGTATGGCCTGGGCGTGGCGGCGATACCGGAGGGCCGCGCGGCATTCAGGGTCGATGAAAAGGAATCGATGAGTTTTTTGAGCGCCGTATCGGGACGGACGGCGATTCCCTGAAGCTCCCCGGTGAGCGCGGCGAAGAGCGCCGCCACCGGAGTGGAGGGTCGGGGGGGCCTGGCGAGGCGCTCTATGATTTTGCGCGCCTCGTCGGGGTCCAGGAGCAGATATTTGTCCTTGAACCTGACGATGCCCGCCGCCTCTTTGCAAAGGCGTGCGAACTCCTTCCCGGATATTCTTTCGCCGCCTATAGATATTTCCCACGAAAAATTGAGGAGCGAATCGAGATTCAGATAGCGCACGGTGGCGGGCGACGAGGCTGCCACGGTAAGCTCCGGTTTCAGGAGGTTTTTGAGCGCCTT
The DNA here is from genome assembly GCA_004297825.1 of Spirochaetota bacterium. NCBI lineage: Bacteria > Pseudomonadati > Spirochaetota > Spirochaetota bacterium. Next base: position 175,187 of record SCSX01000033.1, on the reverse strand, counting down.
GGGAAGCAGAAAGCGGACGCCGATCGTCTCGAAAAACGGCGCATGCCGTGAGAGGATCTCGCCCATGCGCTCCATGCCGATAAGGACCGCCGCGGAGCCTTTCCCGGCAAGCACTGTTTTGAGTTCGGGAAGGTGCTCGCCGGCGAGGGCCGCCTGACGCGCGATCGATGCGCGCACCTCGTGCGCGGGCCTCTCGAAAATCCGCGCACCGGCCGCGTATAAGGTATCCAGGGACAGGGGCGGGCTCACGGCGTCCTTTTTGTTTTCCGCGAGGATTTCCAGCGTAAAGTAGTCCCCCTTTGACTCGCCGATTTTTATCACCGGCGCGATATCCCCCCGGAGGCTCGCGAAGCGGTCCAGCCAGTTGCGTACCGTTGCGCCTGCGGCACGCTCGTCGAATCGCTCCGGGACGAACGCGCCTTCGTCGGTGAAGAAGACCGAGGCGATCTTGTCGGCGGAAAAACGCGTATCGGCGGACAGGATGAGGCGGAGGGTCGCGGAAACCCCCAGCGAGAAGAGCTCTTCGACAGCATGCGCCGCGAGGATGCGCCTCTTCCCGCGCTGGAACCCCATCCCCGCGGGCATAATCGATCCCGCCGCCGCGATGATCTCCTCAACCGGATGGTGTCCCTTGCAGGGGACATAGCGTATCGAAAACTCGCCGTCCGCGCCGTCCACGGGCTCGGGAAGGTACGCGCCCGCCTTGATGAGGGAAAGTGATGCCTGTGCGAGTACGCTCATAAACCGGGCCGTCGCCGACGCGCCGTCAAGGCCGGTCTGGAGCGGAATGGACTGGAAATAGCTAAAAACCTCGCCAAGGGAGAATATCGACCCCCTTGCCTTCGCCATGCAGACGGAGCCTTCCTGTTCAACAGGTATGTCCATCGTGACGGGAGAGGGCCCTTTCCCGCGGGCGACAAGCTTCGCCGTTTCGGGGGGAGACACGAACACATGCGGGACACCGGGGCCTTTGGCGGGGAAGATGAGCCGGAAGTCCGCCATTTTAAGAAGGTGGGGGGCCTCATCGGCGATATCAACGGAAGCGGCGCGCGTTGACGCCTGGGCGTAGGCCGCGATCAGGAGTTTCTTGAAATCCTCCGCCGGGTAAAAGAGCGGGCGGTCGGGGAGAAGCCCCAGCAGGGAGCGGAAGTCGAAATCCGGGATCGCAAGCGGCGCGCCGAATTCGGCCGGAGCGGGGCGTCCCTTGATCCCGCGAAGGGGCCCGAAGAGCGGCACGGGCATCGTTGATTTATTACGCGTTTCGGTATCGTGCGCGGCAGTGCCGGTCAGGTCCCCGGTCGCTACGCCCCGGAGGTTGAACAGGAGAAAAGGGTCCTTGTCGATCTCCCGGCCCATGAGATAGTACACGGCGGCCATGTGCTTGCAGGGGTCGGCCCAGTCCGGGCAGGAGCATGAGGAGCTGATATCGCGCCATGATTGGGGCAGGACATGGATGCCGTCCCTTTCCAGCGTATCGAGCAGTTCCTCGGGAAGCTTTCCCAGGGAGAGCTGGGAGGCGATGAGCGGGTTGTCCGCGACAAGGCGAATGATTTTCGTCATGACGGGCCGGGAGAACCTTTTCAAGGTGATCCGGATCGAGTAAGGGGAGCGGGTGCGCCCCTTTACGCGCGCGATTATCTGCCCGGCCTCCAGTTTGATCGACACCACGTTGCCGTCGCGCGCGTAACTTCTCCCGCGGCCCAGGCGGTTAGTGTTGATGTCGATCCGTTCCAGGGCCTCTATCCACTGCTTTCCCCACCATGTCGCTGCAAAGGGCGCTCTTGATGTCATGGTATTCTCCGTTCGATTTTGAGAGGCATTATGAGAAACGGAAGGTCGGTGTCAAATACTAGTTGAGGGGCATTGAAGTCATTCTTGTTCGTCTTTCGGGCAATAGGGTCACTATTCTGCCCTCACCACGAACGGCTTGCTCCCCGGCCCGGAAGATTATCGACCCCCTGTCTCTCCCTCAGGCGTTCCGCTTCATCGTGCATTCCCAGCCGCTCCAGAGAAAGCTCCCACACGCGCAGCGACTGTTTTCTCCCTGGTTCGATCCGGCAGGATTCCTCCGCGGCCGTGATCGCATCACGGTAGCGCCCGCCGTTGAAGCGGGCCGCCGCGAGCAGGTACCAGTCTTCCGCGGAGCGCGCGGACGCCGGAATGAGACGTTCCAGCGTTTCCGATGCCGATTCGCTTTGTCCCGCTTTCAGGAGGCTTTTAACGAGGAGGCGATGGAGTCCCTGGTCGCCGGGCTCCTCCGCGAGAATGCGCTCGATCTCCCCGGCCGCCTGTACGGGCTTTCCGTTCGCGTAGAGCCGTTCTGCGAATGACCTGGACCTGGACGCGTCCACGGCGGCGGCGTCCGCCTCCAGCAGGAGGAAGGTCATGTCGTCGGCCACGGCGGCGTCCCTGGTATGCCGCTCCCAGGCCTCGATGATGCGCATTTTCGCCTGGCCCAGGCCCTGGTCCGCGGAGTCCAGCAGCAGTGCGCGCAGGCGTTCTTCGCCGAACTGCTCGCCTTCGATAGAGCGCGCCTCCACCAGTCCGTCCGTGTAGAGGAGGACCCGGTCCCCGTAGCCCAGCACACCCCGGCGCTCCTCGTAGCTTTCATTGGCCTCGGGGACCGCGCCCACCATGAATCCGGCGGTGTCCCATTCCTCGAATTCGCCGCTTTTTCTCGCGAGCATCACGCGCCGGTGCGACGCGTTGGAGTAGGTGACGGCGAGATCGGGGGAAATGACGAGAAGGAATGCGGTCAGATACTCTTCCGTCTTGACGGTCTTGAGCAGGTTGTCGTTTACCGCGCGCAGGATGTCGCGCGGCGAGATGAAACGCCGGGTCGCGTCGGTGAAGCTGATCTTGACCATGGCGGAGACGAGCGCGGCAGGCATCCCGTGGCCCGAAACGTCGGCGATGAGGGCGGCGAGGCTTCCGTCCTCCATGGGGAAAAAGTCGTAGTAGTCGCCGCCCACCTTGCCCACCGAGCGGAAGTGGGACGCGCTCCGAATGAACCCGAAGCGCGCGTTCTCGGGGGGCAGGATGCCGCGCTGCACGTTAGAGGCGATCGACAGTTCCATCTGTAGTTTGCGGTCCCGTTCGCGAAGCTCCCCGAGCACCCGGTTTAATTCGGCGGTCCGCTCGTCAACCTTGCGCTCCAGGTTCTGGCGTATCTCGTTTACCTCGTAGGCCGCGGACACGAGGCCCCGGCTCACCATGATGAGCTCGCGATCGAGCCCCGCGAGGAAGAGATTTCCCTTTCCCCCCTTGCCCAGGTCCACGGCGGCCGATTCGATTTCGTTCAGCGACTGCTCGATCGAGATGAGGTAGAAGAACAGCAATATCGCCACGAGGGCGATGGAGAAGGCCACGAAAAGCACCGGAACCGCGGCATGCGTGCCCCCCGATCCGAAGAAGAACATGAGCGCGAGCTCCGTCATGGCGATAAGCACGAGGAACGAAATGAAAAGATATTTCTTCCGGATGCTGAAGGTAAAGCTCTCGCTGAATGCGATGTCGCAGGCCACGCACTGCCGCTTGATGAGGCGGCGCAGGTCCCCTGTAAGAAGCTCCGCGGCGATGTAGGTGAGAAACACGTAAATGAATATGGCCGAAGAGATTCCCGCCAGCAGTATCACCGCGTTGTACGGACTTCCTGTCGCGAATTCCTGCGCGACCGTGGGCACCATTACCAGGGTCGGGTAGATGGTCGCGGCCTTCATGTTTTCGACCGGGAGGCGTTCAACGGCCGCAAGGAGCGCGGTTGCGTCCTCGCCGCATGAAAATTCCTTCAGGCGGGCCCTGTCCACGTAGGCGTTGATAAAATTGAGGCCCCGGTTGAAGCAGGGAACGCCCAGCCGGTGCAGGACGCCAAAGTGCAGGTAATAACCGGGTATGTATACCAGGAACACGAGCGCGGTGAACAGGGTGACGAAGGATTCGCCCGTGCCCGTGTTCTCGAAATGCACCGTGGCTGAAAGGAAAAGGGCGATATAGGCGGCGATAAACATGCCCCCAAAACTCGTCACGAACGCGACACCGAACGTGTACGATACGTGGCGGGTGATGAAATTGAACATCTGCGCCAGACCGCGCACGAAAAATTTCTCGACTCTTCTAAGGGTTCCTTCGAGGCCGGGCCGATGCTCCCCGCCCAGCGGCGGTTTAATTCCCTTCTCAATTTCGGATAGTGCCTTCATTTGAATTAAAGATAATTATAATATACTACAAAGCTTAAGAAATAGTATTTTAGTCAAGCTAAAATTTCGGAATAAAGAGAGGGGGCATATTCGACTCGATCTCCCGGGAGAAACCGTGTGGATCGTCCCGCCTGAGAAAGGTCAAGCACCCGGTCATGGTGACGGGTTGGGGTGAAGAGGGGGAGTTCAAAAATCAGTGAAGCTTACTTTTCAAGGCAGATTGCATTCATTGCGAGCCTCATTTAAATACCGTCACTTAATCCCCGCAGTCGGGCATGCGCGCAAACAATAGTCAAAAAGTGCACCGGTACTGTTCTTCATCCTGAAATTTCGGACGTATTATCAGCGCGGATTAATTCCGGAACGCCTGCGCCGTTTCTTTTACGCATCTGAAATATTGCTGTTTTAACAACATGTAAATTTAACCAGTTGGAAATATATTTCCCGCTATACACGTTGACGCTCCGCCCCGGCGTGTTTTTATTGCCAAAACGATTGGGAGCCTGAGTGAATGAAAACATTTCTATTATCCGTACTGTCGCTTGCCGTCCCCGCGGCCGCATGCGCCGCGGAAGAAGGCGCCGCCGCGACGAGCGGCGCAGATACCGCCTGGGTGCTTATCTGCACCGCGCTCGTGATGTTCATGACCGTCCCCGCCCTCGCGCTTTTTTACGGGGGCCTGGTGAAGAGAAAGAACGTATTGAGCATCCTCATGCAGTGCTTCGTGACGCTTGCGGTGGGGAGCCTCATGTGGATCGCGTTCGGGTACAGTCTCTCGTTCAGCCCGAAGCCGTATATCCAGGGCTTCCTGGGAAACCTCGACTGGGCATTCCTCGAGAATGTCGGGACCGGCCCCAGCGCGCACTACGCGACGACCGTCCCCCACCTCGCGTTCATGATATTCCAGGGGATGTTCGCGGTGATCACCCCGGCGCTCATCATAGGCGCGTTCGCAGAGCGGATGAAATTTTCCGCCTTCATGGCGTTCACGGTCGCGTGGTCGCTGCTCGTGTATTACCCGGTCGCGCACTGGGTATGGTCGACCGACGGCTGGCTCTTTAAAATGGGCGCGCTGGATTTCGCGGGCGGGATCGTGGTGCATATCAATGCCGGGATCGCGGCGCTGGTCACCGCGCTCGTTATCGGTAAAAGAATTTACCTTAAGCCCACACCGCCGCACAGCCTTCCCTTCACGATGATCGGGGCGGGCATGCTCTGGTTCGGGTGGTTCGGGTTCAACGCGGGGAGCGCGCTCGCGGCGAACGGGCTCGCGGCGAACGCGTTCGTGGTCACCAATACCGCGGCCTCTGCCGCGGTGGTCGTGTGGATGGCGCTCGACTGGGTGCTCGTGAGCAAGCCCACCATGCTGGGCACCGCGACCGGGGCCATCGCGGGACTTGCGGCCATCACGCCGGCCGCGGGTTTCGTGGGCGTGGGCGCCTCCATAGCCATCGGGGCGGCGGCGAGCGCGATCTGCTACGTCATGGTCGTGTATATCAAGGGGCGGCTCGGGTACGACGACGCGCTCGACGCGTTTGGTGTGCACGGGATCGGGGGCCTCATAGGCACCCTCGCGGCGGGGGTGTTCGCGACGCCGCTGGTGCAGCCGGGGATCGCCGGGGCGTTAAGCGGCAACCTGAACCAGCTCTGGGTGCAATGCATCGCGGCCGCGTCGGTGACCGGCTATGCGCTCGTCCTCACCTGGATCATCTACGCGCTTATCGACCGCACGATGGGGCTTCGCGTGAGCGAGGACGAGGAGGCAATGGGCCTCGATATCACCCAGCACGACGAACGCGGCTATACCGTCATCGAATAGGAGAACTTGAATGAAAATAATCATCGCAATCATACAGCCCCACAGGCTCGAGCAGGTGAAGGAAGAGCTCTACAAGGCGGAGGTAAACCTGATCACCGTGAGCGAGGTACTGGGCCACGGCCGGCAGATGGGCGTCACGGAGGTCTACCGGGGCAACAAGGAGACCGGCAACCTCTTGAGGAAGATACGGCTCGAGATCGCCGTCAACGAGGGTTTCGTGGAACCCACAATCGCGGCGATACTGAAGGGCGCTCAGACCGGCAAGCTTGGTGACGGGAAGATATTCGTGTACAACCTGGATGAGTGCGTCCGCATCCGTACGGCGGAGCGCGGGCCGGAGGCGATCGGCTGAGGCACAGTAAGCGATAATCGCCGTTATCCGAATCGTATCAGCGCGGCCCCTTCAGTTTTTTATGCTTTTTGCATGACGAAGTGAAGGGGCTTTTTGTATCTTAGTGGTGGACGCCTTCCGCGCGATCCTCACGCCGCATGCGCGGGGTTTTCCCGGACAACCGTCGCCGGGAAATACAGGGGACGTATCGGCGAAGCCCTGATCCCAATTTTAAATATTTTGTTGCGATGAACGAAATTATGGCTGATACTCGATTGCCCTCCGGATTCGGGCAGTAGCGGTGACGAGGGCAACCGGCACGGTGACATCATGGAAACGGTATCCGTAAAAAAGAAGGGCTGGCTCAGGAAACTGCTCGCGTTCGCGGGCCCGGCCTACCTCGTGAGCATAGGCTACATGGACCCGGGAAACTGGGCGACCGATATCGAGGGGGGGGCGCGGTTCGGATACACCCTGATATGGGTGATCCTCATGTCGAACCTCATGGCGGTGCTCCTGCAGACGCTTTCGGCCCGCCTGGGGATTGTGACCGGGACGGACCTCGCGCAGGGGTGCCGGCGCGAATACCCGCGCCCCGTCGGCTTCGCGCTCTGGATACTCGCCGAGGTGGCGATCGCCGCGACCGACCTCGCGGAGGCGCTGGGCACCATACTGGGGCTCAACCTGCTCTTCGGGCTGCCGCTCCTGTGGGGGTGCCTCTTGACCGCATGCGACACGTTTCTCCTGCTGTTCATCCAGCGCTTTGGCGTCCGCAAGATGGAATCCTTCATTATTATGCTCGTCGCCGTGATCGGGGTCTGTTTCATAATCCAGATGTTCATCGTCCGCCCCGACTGGGGCGGCGTGGCGACCGGCTTTATCCCGAGCCTGGCACCGGGCGCCCTCTTTATCGCGATCGGCATTATCGGCGCGACCGTCATGCCGCACAACCTGTATCTTCACTCCTCGCTCGTCCAGTCGCGCGCCATCGACAAGACCTACACGGGACGGGCGCAGGCGTGCAGGTACAACCTGTTCGACACGGTGGTTGCGCTTAACGCGGCCTTCTTCGTGAACGCCGCGATCCTCGTCGTGAGCGCGTCCACGTTCCACGCGCGCGGGATCGAGGTCACCGAGATCCAGCAGGCGCACGCGCTCCTGGAGCCCATCCTGGGAAGCACCGTCGCACCCGTCGCCTTCGCGATCGCGCTGCTCGCCGCGGGCCAGAGCTCGACCCTCACGGGGACCATTTCGGGCCAGGTCGTGATGGAAGGCTTCCTTAACATCAAGATGCGGCCGTGGCTCAGGAGGCTCATGACGAGGAGCGTCGCACTCGTCCCTGCCATATTCGTCATCGCGATCAGCGGGAGCGAGGGAATGTATAAGCTCCTCATCCTCTCGCAGGTGATCCTGAGCCTCCAGCTCCCGTTCGCGATCGTTCCGCTCATACATTTCACCTCGTCGAAACAGAAGATGGGCGTTTTCGCGAACAAGCTTCACATTGCGATACTGGCATGGATCGTCGCGGGCATTATCATCGCCCTGAATATCAGGCTCGTCGCCGAAACGATCTCGGCCGCGATCGAGTCCGCGCCCCTGCCGCTGTGGGTGTTCACGATCCTGTTCGCGGCGTCGGTCGCGGGATTGCTCATCTACGTGATCCTCGCGCCGCTGGTCAGGCCGCAGCGCGCCTGGGAGAGCGGTGTTATCGGCGGGGAACACGAGATCGCGAGGAAGCTGAAACCGCTTCGGGTGAAGCATATAGGCGTGGCGCTCGAGCATTCCCCGGGGGATAGCGACGTCATATCCGCGGCGCAGAGTATCGCCCGCGCGTACGGCGCACGGATCACGCTGATACACGTGGTCGAGTCACCGGGGGCCATGGTGTTCGGGGAGATGTCGGAGAGCCTGCACAGCCGGGGCGACGCGGCCTACCTGGAAGGAATCGCGCGCGAGCTCGAAAGCGCGGACATGGCCGTCGATACGCTGCTTCGCGAGGGAGACCCCGCCGACGAGATCCGCAACGCCGTGGGGATCGCGGGGCTCGATCTCCTGGTGCTGGGCTCGCATGGGCACCGCGGCCTGTCGGACGTGGTGTTCGGCGAAACGGTGAACAGCGTGCGGCACGGGACCGCCGTCCCGGTGCTGGTGATCCGGATGAAGGAAGTCCGCGCCGAGAAGCCCGGCGGGTGATCGCGCCGGCGCGGGAACGCGGGAATTTTATTGACTTTGCACGTTGTGCGGTTAGACTCATGCGCATCGCCTGGCCTGTCGCAGCATCAATCCGGACATTTCGATCCCCGCGTTCCGGGGAGAGAGGTCCTGGCGCCTTCCCGGGCACCCAGGATTTCTCTCCGCCCCGAAAAGCCGGGACCCGTCGGGATGCCGGTTTCGCTATAACACACTATATAACCGATGGAGGATACTTATGAAAGGCAACCCGAAACTTCTTGAAGCGTTGAATTCCCTGCTGGCCGACGAGCTGACCGCGATCAACCAGTACATGGTGCACTCCGAGATGTGCCACAACTGGGGATACGACAAGCTGCACGAGGGATTCGAGAAACGCGCGATCGATGAGATGAAGCACGCCGAGAAGCTTATCGGCCGCATTCTTTTCCTGGAGGGGACTCCCGTGGTGACGGACCTCCGGAAGATCCATATCGGCGCGGACGTCCCCAAGCAACTCGCCAACGACGCCGAGGCCGAATATGGCGCGATCAAGGCGTACAACGACGCGATCAAGCTCGCCGGGGAGGTGGGGGATTTCGCGACGCGCGAGGTCCTCGAAGGAATCCTTAAAGACGAGGACGCGCACATCGACAAGATCGAGGAGCTGCAGGACCAGGTCGCGCAGATGTCCATCCAGATATTCCTTTCAATCCAGGTCTAGACCCTTCGGGGTACGCCGCCCGCGCCGGCCGGCGCGGGCGATGTGCGCCCGATGTCCGGGGTGCCGGGCAGCCATCGCCGGCCGACCTGTTTTTTCTTTACGCCCGGTACGCGTACACGTGCGTAAAGATTCGTGCGCGTGATTCGCGCGACCGGCTTTTAATTGAAGCGAACATGAGTATCGGACACCCCCTGACGTGAGGACCGGCCTTCGATGCGCATCGGACCTTGCGGACTGGAGTCGAGCAGGAGGCCGATTGATGAACCTGAAAAAGGCGGCGCTTATCGGCGTAGCCGTTCTCGCCTTCGTGACGGCGTCGGCGGCGCTCGTCATCTGTCGCGCCCTGCCGCGCGGCTACCTCGCCGGGATTTTGCCGACCGCGGGCCCGGCGCTCGAGTCCATCGTCCTTCCCCCCGGCTTCCGGATCCACATGTACGCCGCGAATGTTCCGGGCGCGCGCTCCCTGGCGCTCTCGCCCTCCGGGACGCTCTACGTGGGGACCAGGCCGGAGGGCCGCGTCTACGCGATTGTCGACCGCGACCGGGACTTTCGCGCCGACGAGGTGAGGGTAATCGCCGCGGGACTCCATAGCCCCAACGGCGTGGCGTTCCGCGGCGGCGCGCTCTATGTCGCGGAGGTGAGCGCGGTCCACGTCTACGAGGGGATCGAGGAGGGCGGGGGGGCCGATGCGCGGCATCGCGTGATCCGGAGCGATTTCCCGACCGACGACCATCACGGCTGGAAATACATCGCCTTCGGGCCCGACGGCATGCTCTACGTGCCGGTGGGCGCGCCCTGCAACGTCTGCAGGCGCGACGATCGCCGATACGCTTCTATCATGAGGATGCACGCCGACGGCTCCGGCCTGGAGCTCTTCGCCCAGGGCATTCGCAACACCGTGGGCTTCGACTGGAATCCCCTGACCCGGGAGCTCTGGTTCACCGACAACGGCCGCGACTGGATGGGCGACGATGCGCCCCCCGATGAGTTGAATCGCGCCCCGCGCGCGGGGATGCACTTCGGGTTCCCGTTCTGCCACGGGAAAGACCTGCGCGATCCGGAATTCGGGGAGGGCGCCGCGTGCGCCTCGTATACGCCGCCGGAGATGGAGCTTGACGCGCACGCGGCGGCGCTCGGGATGAAGTTCTACACGGGGTCCATGTTCCCCGCGCGCTACCGCGGAAACGTGTTCATCGCCCAGCACGGGAGCTGGAACCGCAGCGAACCGATCGGCTACAGGATCGAGATGGTGCGGATCGAGAACGGCAGGGCCGTGGGCAGGGAGGTGTTCGCGCGGGGCTGGCTGCAAGGGAGCGCCGCCTGGGGACGGCCCGTGGACGTCCTCGTAATGCCCGACGGCTCCCTGCTCGTCTCGGACGACAAGGCCGGCGCGATCTACCGTATCCATTACACCGGCGAATGAGCGGGCCGCACGGTTGACGTTCAATCCCGCCGACGGTATATTAATGAAGTACGGTTCACGGAATCGAAAAAGAGTTTTGTTCACGGTGTCTTTCATCCGTCGTGTCATTACCGCTTATCAGCATAGGCTCAAAGGAGTATCAAATGGAAGAGACCCATTACGTCTACCGGTGTCGCAACTGCGACAAGACCGTGGAAGCAGTTGAGGGAAGCGAGGCGCCCACCTGCTGCGAAAAGCAGATGGTCATGGAGCCCCTAGAACAGTGCACCTCCGCCGAGCACCCGGAGATGGCCCGCAACGCGGACGACAACGAACCCTGCGACGATAACAGGGGCAAGGAAAACTAATCCAACCATTAATTACAGGCGGCGCCAATGGACCTGACGGGCAGGAAAGATATTTCTATAGTGTTATCCGGCGAGGCTGGCCAGGGCATCCAGACCCTGGAGCAATTGCTCCTGCGGCTCTTCAAGGGCGCGGGCCTGTACGTGTATTCCTACAGCGAATTCATGTCGCGGATACGGGGAGGCAACAATTCCACCCAGCTGCGCCTTTCCCCTGAACGCGTCGACTGCTTTATAGACAGGATCGACATCTTCGTGCCGTTCGGGCCGGGCGCGATGGACCGGTTCCACGACCGGATCTCGGCGTCCACGGTGATCCTTGGCGACAACGAGCATATTGACACCCGCTATCGTAAAGGAGGCCACCCGATAGTCAATGTTTCCTTCGCGGAAATGGCGAAACAGGCAGGCTCTCCCCTGTACGCGAACATCGTCGTCATGGGCCTCTTCGCCGGGCTGTACGGGCTGGGCCTTGACCGCGTGGAGGCGCAGATGCGCCGCACGTTCAAGAAGGCCGGCGATGAAATCCTCGCGAAGAACATGCATGCGGCCGGGCTGGGGCACGCGTTCGGGTCCAGTGTCGCGGCATCGGGCACACTCGTGCTTCCCGCGGGGAGGGCTTCGGAGCCGGCCGGGGAAATGGTGACCAACGGCGCCGAGACGATCGTCCTGGGCGGGCTTGCGGGGGGATGCAATTTCGTTTCCTCATATCCCATGTCCCCGTCCACGGACGTGCTCGTCTACTTTGCCCGTTATGCGGAACAGTTCGGCGTGATCGTCGAACAGGCCGAGGACGAGATAAGCGCGATCAACATGGCGATAGCCTCGTGGTACGCGGGCGGCAGGGCCATGGTCACCACGTCCGGCGGCGGCTTCGCGCTCATGACCGAGGCCATGAGCCTGGCCGGCGCGATCGAATCCCCCCTGGTCGTCCACCTGGGACAGCGTCCCGGCCCCGCGACGGGGCTCCCCACCAGGACCGAGCAGGGAGATTTAAATTTCGCGCTTTATTCGGGACACGGCGAGTTCCCCCGGGTGATCTATGCGCCGGGGGATTTCACCCAGGCCTTCCAGCTTACCCAGCGCGCGTTCTTCGTCGCGGACAAGCACCAGGTCCCCGCGCTCGTGCTCACCGACCAGTACTTCATCGATTCGAACTGCTGCGTGCCCCCCTTCACGATCGAGCCGGGGATGGATAAAAATCATATCGTGGAAACGGCCGCGGACTACAAGCGCTTCCGCCTGACCGATAACGGCATCTCCCCGCGCGGGGTGCCCGGGTACGGGAAGGGCATCGTGTGCGTGGACAGCGACGAGCATACCGAGGCCGGCTACATCACCGAGGATTCCGAGGTCCGCCGCGCCATGGTCGACAAGCGCCTGAAAAAGCTCGAGGCGCTCGAGGAGGAAGCGCTGCCCCCCGCGCTCTACGGACCCAGGGATTATGCGCACCTTCTCGTGTGCTGGGGCTCCACGCTCCACTGCGTGCTTGAGGCGCTCAGGGGCCTGGGCCGGAAGGATATTGCCGTGCTCCATTTCTCCCAGGTGTACCCGATTCACCGGGACGCGGCGGGCCTGATCGAACGCGCGAAGAAAAAGATCATTATTGAAGGCAACGCCACGTCGCAGTTCGGCGCGCTTCTGAAACTTCATGCCGGTACGATATTCGACCACGCGGTGCTCAAGTACGACGGGATGCCGTTCACTCCGGAGCAGATCATAGGGGCGGTGGAGAGGGCGCTATGAAAGAGAACGCTGCTGTGTCTCCGTACGAATTCGACGAACCCATAGACATCGCGTGGTGCCCCGGGTGCGGAAACTTCGCCATTACCAAGGCGCTCAAGTTGGCGCTGGTGGAACTGGGAATCCGGCGTGAAAACCTGGTAATGGTCTCCGGGATCGGCCAGGCGGCGAAGTCGCCCCATTACATCAATGCGAGCTTCTTCAACGGCCTCCACGGCAGATCGCTGCCGGCGGCCACGGCCGTCAAGGCGTCCAATCCGGGTCTCACCGTCATCGCGGAGAGCGGGGACGGCTGCACCTACGGCGAGGGGGGAGGCCATTTCCTTCCCACGGTGCGGAGGAACCCGGACATCACCAATCTCGTTCATGACAACAGGGTGTACGGTCTCACCAAGGGCCAGGCGTCTCCCACGGCGCCCCGCGGATTCCGGACACCCGTACAGGTCGCGGGGGTGTACCTGGAGCCGTTCAACCCCATAGCCGTGTCCATCGCGCTCAACGCTTCGTTCGTCGCGCGCGCCTATTCCGGTGACGTCGAGAAGACGAAGGAGATCATGAAAAAAGCGATCAGCCACCGGGGATATGCGCTCATCGACATCCTTCAGCCGTGCGTCTCTTTCAATAAGGTGAACACCTACCAGTGGTACAAGGAGCATACGTACTACCTGGGGGATGAGTACGATCCGCGCGATCGGGAGGCGGCCCTCTGGGCCTCCTTTGAAACGGAGAAGCTTCCCCTGGGCATCATCTACACGAACAATGACAACCCCGTCTTCGAGGACGCGTTCCCGCTGTATAAAGAAAATAAAAAGCCGTTATACGAAAGAACGCGCGATCCCGGGATTTTACGCGCCTTTCTGAAAAGCAAGGTATAGCCGCGCGGGACCAACCCGTTCGTCCCGCGAATAGTTCTTGCGAATCCCCGCGCCGCATGGTACCCTCAAGCCTGTAGTCGCTTGTTGCACCGCTCCTGTCGTGAGGGACAGGCTGTGCGGCGGGGCGCGCATCGGAACCCCTCCTGGTCCCGCTGCCGCGCGTGTTTCCGAATCGCGTGCGCAACCGGCGACGCGCGCGAGGGCCGTGATCCGTTCCGGGAAAAATAGAAAGGTCGGGAAGAACTTAAGGGATACCATTACATGGACAACGGCGGGAAAACCATACTCCTCGTCGAAGATGAGGCGATCATCGCGCTCATGGAGGCAAGGATGCTCGAGCGGGACGGGTACGCGGTCATCCATGCGCCTGACGGTGAGACCGCGGTGGCCGCAGTTCGCGCGCATGCCCCGAAGATCGACCTCGTCCTGATGGATATAGACCTTGGCAGGGGAATGGACGGCACCCAGGCGGCACGCGAAATCCTCACGGATCATGACATCCCGGTGGTGTTCCTTTCTTCGCATACCGAGAAAGCGATAGTCGAAAAAACCGAAGTGATCACCTCGTACGGGTACGTGGTGAAAAACTCGGGGGAAACGGTGATCCTCGCGTCCATCCGGATGGCCTTCCGGCTGTTCGAGGCCGGCAGGCAGATCAGGAAGAAAAGCATGGAGTTCGAGGCCACGAACGAGGAGCTCAACGCGGCCGTCGAGGAAATGGAAGCCACGAACGAGGAGCTTGTCCGGTCGGAGCGGCAGATAATGGAGAGCGAGCGCAGGCTGGCCCTCGCGCAATCCGTGGCGCACGTGGGCAGTTGGGAGCTCGATCTCGGAACAAAGGTCATGTGGGGCTCGGACGAGGCGTTTAAAATATACGGGCTGGCGATGCCCGCGGACCGCCGCCTGCCGCTCGAATTAGTGCAAAAAATTCCGCTCTCCCAGGATCGCCCGCGCCTGGATAAAGCGCTCGCCGGGCTGATCGCCGGCGAGGCGCCGTATGACCTCGTATTCGGTATCCGGCGCGCGAACGACGGGGAAGAGCGCGTCATCCACTCGGTCGCGAGGCTCGCGCGCGACGAACAGGGACGGCCCGAGGCGATCTTCGGCACGATCCAGGAGATCACCGAGCGGGCCCGCGCGGAAGAGGAGCTGCGGCGGCTCATCGCCCAGAAAGAGACCCTCATGAAGGAACTCCAGCACCGCGTCAAGAACAACCTGAATGTCCTAATAAGCCTCCTGGGCCTGGGAAAGCACAGGCTTTCGGATGAGAATTCACGGCAGATATTCACCAACGCAATAAGCCGTATCAACGCCATGGCGGCGATCTACGAGCGGCTGTACAGGTCCGCGGATCCGACGACCGTGGATCTGCACTCGTATATAAGGGAGCTTGCGCAGTCGATCATCCAGACCTACCAGGTCGAGTCCGGCAGGATTCGCATCGAAACGACGCTCGCGGAGGCGCGCATCGACACCAAACGGGCGGTGCCGGTGGGTCTCATTCTGAACGAGTTGATATCGAACGCGCTCAAATACGCGTATCCGGACGGCCCGAGCGGCGTGATCCGGGTCAGCCTGCGCAATGAAAGCGGGACGCTCACGCTGGGGGTGGAGGATAACGGGCCGGGGCTGCCCGCCGAATTCAACCCGGACGAGCAGGAGGGCATGGGACTCAACCTGGTGCGCATGCTCGCCGACCAGATCGATGCCGTGTTGACTATCGATGGCTCCCATGGCGTGCGTGTGAGCATCAGCTTCGAGCTTTAGGCGAAGGGAACGGGGTGACCGCGCGCATACGGGATGCGCGCGTCCCGGCGGTCAGACGAGCTTTTCCCTCACGTTGTACTTCCATAATTCGACGAGCTTGAGGAATTCCCGGTTGGGGGGCTCGTTCTCGTGCGCCTTGTTTCGTCGCTTTATCAGGTAGGACACAGTCGAGTCTTCCAGCATGAACTTCTCGCCCGTCGTGTTGAGCCTGCGGATGAGGTAATTCAAATTGTAGGTTTCGAAGTCGCCGATAAACTTGGATGACGCGAGGGTGGGCTCGTACTTGATGAGGAGCTCGGTAAAATAGAGCGCGAGCCTGAGCGCGTCGATGCTCCCCGTGGTGCCCTGCTGGAAATGCCGCGACAGCTTCTCGAAGAGATCGAAATGCTGGTAGTAAGAATCGTAGATGGCGCGCATGTACTCGGGAAACTCGTTCATGATCTCGATGAGATCGATGGGCGAATCTTTTTCAAGGAAATGGTGGAATATCTTTTCACTGTGCTCGTTCGAGGGAAGCACGTCGATGAGCTCGATGAACAGGTCCTTGATGATGGTGCGGACCTTGCCCGATTTTTTCAGGTATATCTCGATCTCCACGGGCTCGACGTAGTGGTTGATGCGCTCCTTCTCGTCCATCCCCTACTTTCCGGTCCCTGCCAGCTCGCGCACCTTCGCCTTCTGCGAGGCGGTCACGGCGAGCCCCTTCAGCCGTTCGATCCCTTCATCCACGTTCCTGCCCGCCGCGATCCCGTCCAGGATGGGATCCAGGGCCTGGTTAAACTTAATACTCGCGTCCATGAGCCAGCGCTGCGAGATGCCCCAGAGGGTATCGCCCTCCCTCACCGTTACCACCGTGCCGTCGGCCATCTCGAAGCGGTTGCCCGGGAATATCCAGTGCGGGTTCTTGACCTTGACGCCGGGGTATATGAGGGGCGCGAATCCGTTCCCGATCGCGACCTGGTTCGCGCAGTCGAAGATCTCCTTTTCGTTGAGGCTGATGCGGTACTTCGCGATGAGCCGGGCGCGCTCCTCCCGGGCTTCCTGCTCCGCGGGTTTCCCGGTGCGCCCGCCCATGTGCCGCGCGACGCCCAGCGCCACGATGCCGAGCCCGAGCACCAGGCACGCCGCGATTATGCGCCGGGGGGTGAAGAACCTTCCCGCCCGCGGCTTCGCCTGCTCCCGTATCGCCTTGTCGACGTCGCTCGCGCCGAACGCGTCGTCGCGGAACTCTTCCTTTTTACGGTCGATCGCGCCGCGCAGCTCCTGGACGTCCGGTATTCCCGCCGCCGGTTTCAGGAGGGCGAGCAGTTCCATGAGGCGCGCGCGGTCCCTGCGTATGGTTTCGTAAAAGGCCGCCATGTCCCTGTCGTTCACGCGCGCGAGGGATTCCCCTTCCCCGTCACGGACGTCGTCGGGGATGAAGTATTCCTTCCCGGCGCCCTGGGCGGGCGCGGCGAACTCGGCGACGCCGCCGGCGTGGAAGGCGCAGGTCACCGCGAGGCGCGCGCCCTCCGCGGCGAAAAACGATTCGCGGTCGAAGGCGTGCTCGATCTCGGCGAGGGCTTTCTTCGCGCCGCCGGAAAGCGCGCGCTCGGACGCTGTCGCCGCGACGGCGCGCAGGAGCCCTATGAGGTTGAACACCTGCAGTCCCGCCGCCGCGTCACCGGATGCGAGCGTGGTCTTCGCGAGGCCGGGAAGCTCGTCGAAGCGCCGGTCGCGCACGGGTTCTGTAAGCGTATCGGACCCCACCGCCGCCGTGATATCCGCGACGAGCGCGGGCGCGTCCTCGTACTTCATGAATTCGTACTGGACCCCGGGGCGCACCAGGGTGACCTCGGCGCCCTTGAGGCGCGCGAAGGGCGTGCCCGGGTCGGTGAGCACGAGCACGGGCTTGTGCGCGGATTTGAGCGCGACGTTCATGTCCTGGTAGACGGGGTAGTGCACGAGCAGGCCGTCTATGCCGTCGCGAACGATTTCCCGCACGCCGCCGCGTCCCTTCACGTACGCGAGGACGAGGTCGGCGGAGGAGGGGCGTACCTTCCGGTAGGTGAGCCTGACGTTGAAGGAATCCGCGTAGTTCCGGATATGAAGCCCGTCGCCCGTGTCGTGCTCGAAGCCCTTGAAGGGGTTACGCACGATGGTCGCCCCCGAGAAGAGCTTCTGGAGAAGGTCCATGTTCTCCTTCGAATCGGAGAAGATGCGAATCCTTCCGCGGGAGAAATGTTTCCATTTCATGAGCTTCGCGACGTTCATGATGTTCTCGGACGGAAGCAGGATCTCGCGTATCCGCGCCGGGTCTATCGAGAGCGCGGAGAAGTCCTCGTACCAGGTCCGGGGGAAGTGGTAGGAGGTGAAGTAGCGGTTCCGGTAGAAGAGCGGGTTGTTCTTTAACAGCACCATCCCGCTTCCCGCGTAGCGCGCCCCGTCCTTCGCGTGGAGCGACAGGAGGTCGTGTATCCTCTGGTCGCTGTAGTGGCGCTCCGCCATCTCCTTGCCGTCGAATATCTTGGCGCGGTTGTGCGTTACGCGAAAGTTGCCGTCGCTGTAGAATATGCCGATATAGGAGTCGCGGTCCGATATTATCTTCTCGCGCGACACGGACGGGATGTCCTTCTCGATGTCCACTATGGACGCGTTCTTTAAATCCAGCCCGAAGCTCTTCTGGAACTCGAGGTAGCGCTTCACCACCGAGCTCGAGCCGATATAGCGGTTCGACGAGAGCAGCGTGACGTCGATATTGAACTGCTCGTGCGCGGGGTTCCCGGTCATGGAATCGGTGATGATGATGTTTTCGATGAGGGGTATGATCTCCACCGGGAGGTTCATCCAGTTGCCTATGCGGATGAACGGCCGCTCGTCGGTGAGCGAGTCACCGGTGAATATGACGTGGCACTCGTTGTCCAGGATGAACAGCCTGTCGGCGGCCCGTTCGATAAATTCGGCGAGCTTCATCTGGTGTGCTCCTCGTACACGTTATGGCTTTTTGTCTTTAGCGCCGGCCTGTTGCAGGGCGGCATTGAATTCTATATATCCTTTCGCCTGCAGGGCAAGCCTTTTTACGCGCTCGTCGGAAAAGATCGTGGAAATCTGCGCGAGTACCTGTATCTGGCCGTCCTGGTCGGCGGCGGGGGTGAGTATCAGGAAGATCAGCTGCGCCGGCAGGCCGTCGGGGGCGTTGAAGTCTATGCCCTCCCGGGAGCGTCCCGCTATCACCACCGGCCTTTCGATCGCATCCGTCCGCGCGTGGGGGACTGCGATGCTCTCCCCGAGCCCCGTGCTCATGAGCGCTTCGCGTTCCATGACCATGCGCGTGATGTCGGCCGCCTCCAGCCCCGTTCTAAGGGCGGCCGCGCCGGAGAGCTCGGCGATACACTCGTTCACGTCCCGCGAGGAGAGCCAGGATACGAAGGAGCGGCGGTCGATGAGGTCCGCGAGGGACAGGCCCTTCGGGCGCTTCATGAGAAACCGCACCAGGGGACCGGCCGCGAGCGTGGTCGCCATGGCCATGATCACGATCGCCGCGTAGGTCTTGTCGCCGATAACGCCATAGTGCCGGGCGAAGCTCGCGATGATGACCTCCATCGCGCCCCGCGCGCTCATCGCCGATCCCACGGGCAGGGTGTCGCGGAACCGCATGCCCGAAAGCGCGCCCCCCGCGAGCGCTCCCAGCATCTTGCCGGCGAAGGCGAGCGCGATGAGCGCGAGGGTGAGCAGCGGGTTGAAGTCCGCGGCGAGGTCCAGTCCCAGGCCTATGGACACGAAGAACAGGGGCGCGAAGATGTTGTTGATGAACTGGTGGATGATCTCCCTGGAATGCCCTCGCAGGTGCGGCGAGTCGCCAATGGCGACCCCCGCGAGAAAGGCGCCGAATATGGCGTGTACCCCCAGGGCCTCCGTGAGGGCGGAAAGTATAAGCCCAATCGTGATGATGAAGACTATCACGCCGCCCGGCCATTCCATGCGCGTCTGGATCCAGGGAAGCGCCAGGTTGATTATCGAGCGCAGCACCGTGAGGATGACCACCGCGAATCCCGCGGTGAGCCCCAGGGTCGCCAGGATCGCCGGGAGGTTCGCACTCCCCGTCTGGGTGATCTGGATGATGACCGAGAAGAAGAGCCAGCCGGTGAAGTCGTTCACCATGGCCGCGGCCAGCACGAGCATCCCGAAGTCCGAATGAAACAGCTTAAGGTCCAGGAGTATCTTCACGATCACCGGGAGCGCGGTGATGGCGAGCGCCGTCCCGATAAAGAGCGAGAGGACCAGGGTATCGGTACTTTCCGCGAAGAGTCCGGGCAGGAGGGGAGGGAGGATCGCGCCCGCGAAGAAGGGTATGACGATGGTGCATGCTCCGATCCACATCACCGAGCGTCCCTGCCGCAGCACCGAAGAGAGGTCAACCTCGAGTCCCGCGATCAATAGAAGGAATACCACGCCCAGGAGCACGAGTCCCTGGATCACGAGCGAATCGCGCGCGCCCGTCGCGAAAACCCAGGAGTAAAAACCGGGGACCAGGCGCCCCATGACCGTGGGTCCCAGCACGAAGCCCGCGAGGAGCTCCCCGACGACCTGGGGCATGTGCAGGCGCCGGAAAAGCTCTCCAAAGGCCTTGGCCGCGCCCAGCATGAGCGCCAGGGCGGTGAATATGACGACGATTTCGTGAGAGGAGAACTGGTTCATGGTTTCCGGGGACAGATACACGTATACCCTGCCGGGGCCCACGCTGCAATAAAAATTTTCCGGTGTGGTTGACAGGTGTCCCTTCCGTGTCGATGATAATAACAGGGGACGTCGATGGCGCGGGTATTATCGAACATACTGATGTACTATTTCCGGCACGCGTACATGCGCGAATACCTCTGGTCCGCCCTGGGAATCGCGGTCGTTTCGCTCACGGTGATCGCGGTGTTTTCCATAACGGTCGTCGAGACCTACCCGGTGGGCTGGGAGAAGAGCTTCCCGGTATCGCCGCCGGGTGTGATCGCCCGCAATATCAAGATGGCCTCACGGGGCAACTTCATCGCGGCGGTGTACGAGGGCTCCGACGGAAAGGCAAACAATATCTATATTACGCTTTCGTTCAACGAGGGCGCGAATTTCATCCCGCCAAGGCTCATTTCCCCGGTGGACCAGGAGGTGGACCACCACCCCCACGTATCGATATCGCCCTCGGGGCATATCGCGGTGATGTGGCAGAACATTTTCAAGGACGATATGAACAGCCGCATCTTTCTCTCCCGCAGCACCGACTGGGGGGCGACTTGGTCCTCGCCGGAAAGGCTGGTCCTTCATACCGAGATGGAGTTTCTCCCGCAGGCGCTCTACGATGATCGGGGAACGCTGCACGTCTTCTACCACGGCTTCAGGAAAAACGTGTTCAACCTCTTTCACTCGGTCAATACGAAGGACATCCTCTTCGAGGAACCGGAGGTCCTTGCGAGCTCGAGCGTGCTCAGGGGCGCGTTCTTTCCCGCCATCACGACGGCGGGAAGCTACATCTTCCTGGTGTGGCAGGGGAAGGAAGAGCGCTTCCAGGTGCTTTCCGATGACCTCTATTTCATGAAATCGGGCAACTACGGGAGCAGCTGGAGCTCCTTCACCAAGATCACCAGGAGCAACGCGAACGACGCGTCGCCCTCAATCATGGTGTACCGCGACACTGTCTATTGCGTGTACCAGAACAACGACGATCGCGCGTGGTCCATCAAGATGCTCAGGGGACGCGACTACGGCGAGAACTGGGACGAACCCCCGGTGACCGTGTCGCTCGCCAAGGCGAACTGCTACTCCCCCGTCATCTTCCCGCCCGCAAACGACGAGATTGTCGTGATGTGGTACGACAGCCGCGAGATCAAGCCGGGAATCTCGGCGAGAAAGTACCGTATCGCGGAAAGGGACTTCGCCCCGGACGAGGCCGTGATCAGCCAGCCTGGCGTATCGGCGCGCAAGCCCGTGGGCGTGGCGACCTCCAGCCGCATCATCGCCATGTGGGAGGAGGACACCCGCGTCATCGCGAAATATTCGGACGTGTATGTCGAGCCGCCCGTGCTTTACTCCCGCACCCACCCGGAGGCCGTCTGGACGCGCAATACCGAGGCGCTCATAGAGTGGGCGCCCCCCGCCGATGAGTCGGGGATCAAGGGTTATGCCGTCTACGTGAACGCACTACCGGACTTCATCCCGCCCGTGTCCACGATCGAGGGCAACGCCAGGAACTTCCTGGTCAGGGACCTGGACGACGGCGTAACCTATTTCCACATACGCGCGATCGACGGTGCGAACAATTACTCGCGCACCGTGCACTACAAGCTGCAGGTGAGCAGGAACCAGATCCCCATGCCGGTGGTCGTTTCCTCGACGCACCCCGAGGCGAAAGTCGCGCCGTCGCGCTCGCCGCTGTTCAAATGGTCGATCGAGGATCACGACCGTGTGCGCCTCAAGGGCTTTCTCTATTCCTTCGCGAGCGGTGAGGCGAAACAGCCCGATACCTTTACCACCAGTTTCGAGGCCGCCTTCAGCGACCTCGACGACGGCCGCTATTTTTTCACGGTGGAGGCGCTCGACAAGCTCAACACGGCCAGCCGCACGGCGAGTTACGAGATCATCGTCAACCGCGCCGAAAAGCTCGACAGGGCTTACTACGAGAGGCTCGCCCGGGGCTTCGAGCAGAAGGGCCAGTTCGTGCTGCCGGTGTTCGCGCCCCCCGAACCGGGACTGGGCATCGAGTTCCCGTTCGATCCCGCCGAACCCTTCGGCCGGAATTCGTTCGACGCGCTCCTTGCGGTGAAGAACATCCCGGAGGAGGACCTCGCCGGATTCGTGGTGGCCCTCGATTTCGAAAAACGCGATCCCGGCGAGCGCGTCAGCCAGAAGGGAAACATACTGAACCTGAAGGGTCTCGATGACGGGACGTACGTTATATCGGCACGGGCGCGTTACCAGGTCACCCGCTATGGGCAGAAAACATTCGCGTGGACCGCGCCCGTATATGCGCGCTTCGAGATACGGTATCGGGGAGAGCGCTCGCCGGTGCTTGCCGCGGCGGACGACGTGCTGAAGAGGCTCGAACGCTACCGGGCGCTCGTTTCAATCACCCTCGTGGGCATGGCGCTCTCGGTCGCCGGGCTCGGGTTCGGCACGCGCATATCGTTTTTCGCGAGCCATGCCCGCTACAGGATCCGGAACCTTATCGGGGCTTTCATGGACTAGCTGCGACTGGCGTCCTTTTTCAACCCCCAGAGCAATCCCAGCGTCCCCACCGAAATGATCGTCCCCAGCCCGAAGAGCCCTGAATAACCCAGCCGCTCTGCCAGGAACCCGGACGCCCACGAGCCCGGGGATTTGCCGAAAACCTCGACGCTCGCGAGTATAGTATAATGCGTCGCGCCAATGGTACGGTCGACCCGGGACATCATGTAGGCGAAGAGCGCGGTCGTGAGCATGCCCCCGAAAAAATGCTCGGCGAGGGTGACGGCTATCACCTGCGACGAACCCGGAACCCCGAGGGAAAGCCACCACTCCATCGCGAGCGGAAAAATCCGGAGGAGGGCCGATATCGCCAGTCCCCTGAACACGCCCATCCGCGATGAGAGAAGACCCCCCGCGAGCGAGCCCCCGATCGAAGCCGCCATCCCGTACGTCCCCATCCACAGACCGATCGTCTGCGGGGTGAAACCGCTGTCTACCAGGAAAGGCTTGAACATCGCGTCAATCATCACCTCGCCCAGCTTGTAGGTTGCGATGAAGAGCAGCAGCCTCCACGCATCCCGTGCGCGCAGGGCCGCGCCGGCGCGCGCAAGTATCGCACTGAGATCGATCCGCGGGGCGGGGGAGGCGTAGTCCGGATTTCCCTCGCGGTAAAACGCGATCATGGTGAAGGGGATGAGCGCCACCGCGGCCATGAGCATGAAAAGGCCCCGCCACCCATAGTACGAGGAGAGCCACACCAGCAGCCCGCCGGAGAGGAGCATCCCGGCCTTGTATCCCACGACCTGCGCCGCGTTTCCGTGACCAAGGACTTTCGCTCCCAGGATATCGACGGCAAGGCCGTCCACCGCGATATCCTGCGTGGCGGCGAACAGGTTCATGAGGAAAACGCATGCGAGGAGAAAACCCAGGTTTGTGGAGGGATCGGCCCAGGCGCCGGAGAGCATCGCCGCGATCATGAAGGCCTGCATGGGAAGAATCCATGACCTTCTGCGGCCAAGGCCGGGAATGCTCCACCGGTCCACGAGCGGCGCCCAGATCGCCTTGAGCATCCAGGGGAGCGAGAGTGCGCCCGCGAGCCCTATCGACGCAAGCGAAACGCCCTCGGCGCGGAGGTAAAGGGGAAGCGCGATGGTCTGAAACCCGAAGGGAAGTCCCTGGGACAGATAGAGCATAAAGAGCAGGGGTATCTTTACGGTCGAGCGATCCGATGGGGGTGCTGGGTCCGGTTTCGTCATCTTTTGGCCTGCCGTCGTAGACTCGCGCGACGGACAAGGGTAGGGCGGCGGGGGCAAAAGTACAATCAGTTTTGTCTTTCATGAGGGTGCCCCGTCGATGTGAATTAATTTTCGGTAATTGACATGGGGCGCAGGAAACCGTTCATATTTTCCATTCCCCATTCGTATTCACTTTGGACGCTCAGTTTTGTCCCGGAGGATACGGAATGCTTCGCACTTCTATAAACATGAGCCACATCGTCTACGTGAATATTGCCCTTGCCGCGGCAAAGCTCAAAACAAGCCGCCAGGCTGTCGTCATCATGCTTCTGAAGCGCGTTCTGCGCGATATTGATCGGTTTCAGGGAGGGTTTACTTTGGTGAGGTATCAGCCTCGTGACCCCAGGAAGAGGTGGCATTGCTTTCCTATTCGCTTCAGGAAGAACGAGAATGAGTTCGCTTCGGATTTCCGTAAGTTGAGCCGGTTCTCGGTCTCGCATCTGGTAGCCATCGCGACGAAGCGCTACCTGCACGAGCTGCTGCACGATTCAGCCGGAAGGCATAATTATGTTCGGCTCCCCCAGTATGCCATCGGCAGGAGGAGCGCAGGGGGCATTTTGTGCTGGGAATTCTACTGGGGAGACACCGAAAACCACCCTACAAGAGCCTCACCCACCAAAATACTCCGCCGCACGCCCTCGCATTAAGCATCACACCTCCGCACGCACGCCACATCAGGGGCGAGGTGCGCCCATCCACGCCTATTCTCTCCGGAGCACGATTCAATCGCACTCCACTTTTAAGAATGTGAATATCCTTCTCCGGGTGAAAACTATAAGTTTCTCAGGGCGTGACAAAGACAGCAAAGCTTAAGGCGGGCATTTCGCGCAGATCGACTTGTAGAGCGAAGTGGACAGGTAGCGGTCCCCGCGATCCGGGAACACGGTGACGACGTTCCCGCTCGTGAATTTGCGCGCCACCCTGAGCGCCCCCGCCAGCGCCGCACCGCTTGACATGCCGCAGAACAGACCCTCGCGCGCCGCGAGATCGCGGCAGGCGCCAAACGCCTCCTCGTCGCCCACCGTGATGATCTCGTCGATCGCCGACGGCTCGTAGATGGCGGGCACGATGCTCTCGCTCATGTTCTTGAGTCCCTGGATCGTGTGGCCTAAAACCGGTTCGACGGCGAAGATCCGTATATCGGGATTGAACTCGCGTAGTCGCCGCGAAATCCCCATGATGGTGCCCGTGGTTCCCAGCCCCGCGACAAAGGCGGCGATGCTGCCGCCCGTCTGTTCGATTATCTCGGCCGCGGTGGTCTCGTAATGAGACAGTATGTTCTGCGGGTTGGAGAACTGGTCGGGCATATAGTAGATCGAAGGGTTTTCCGCGAGCATTTCGCGCGCCTTGATGATCGCGCCGTCGGTGCCCTCGCATCCGGGGGTGAGGACCAGCTCGGCCCCGAACGCCTCCAGCGTGCTCCTGCGCTCCATGCTTACGCATTGCGGCATGCAGAGCTTGACCTTGTATCCCAGCGCGACACCCACCATCGCGAGCCCTATGCCGGTGTTCCCGCTCGTGGGCTCCAGGATGACCTTGTCCGGGGTGAGCTCCCCGCTCTCTATCGCGTGCCGGAGCATGTAGAGCGCGGGACGGTCCTTGATGGAGCCCCCGGGATTGGCGCCCTCGAACTTGGCGAGGATCCGGACGGCGTTCCCCGGCGAGATGTTGCGCATTTTAATGAGGGGGGTGTTGCCTATTGCCGCCAGCACCCCGCCGGCTTCCAGTTTTTTTCCGAGTGTCTTCATTGGGTATGCCTGAATTGAATCATTATGAGCGGGCGATGGGACTCGAACCCACGACGTTCAGCTTGGGAAGCTGACATTCTACCACTGAATTACGCCCGCATGGCGACAGATGACTTCCTATTCGAGGGTCCGATATTTTTCAAGAAGATTTTTGCCGTCCCGCGGGCGATGGATTCCGCCGGGTGAGCCCTGCTACCCCTGTCTTTCCTTGAGCTTCTCCACCATCTCCTTGACGAGACCATTGAGCTCCTGCAGCTCGTCGTCCTCGCGCAGGGGCCTCACATTCGGGTATTTACCGGCAATTATGGTTCGGATATGGTCGGAAATCACCATCGCGGGGCCGGAGATGCGATGGGTCATGCGAATGAGCATGAAAAAGGTCATTAGGGTCAGGGCGAAGATGACGGCGATTATCACGAGCAGCATAAGGTTATTTCTGAAAAGAATCTTGTTTATGGTATCGATATTTTGCGCATGAATCTTCGAGGCGTTCTTTATCGCGGGATTGTCTCCCGCGGCGGGGGCGTCCTGCGCATAGGTGATGAGCGCATCGACGACATTGCTGTGGATCACGATCACGTTATTAAGCCGCTCGTTATTGAAGGCGATAGTGACGCCTATTGCCGTCATGATGAGGACCCCGGCAAATACGATCATCCCCAGGATGGAAAAAACGGTCTTCAGCTGGAATTTTTTATCGACCACGTATTTCTTTCTATTGGACATATGCCCCACCTGGCTTCAATTTGTAATATTCCTTCCTCGATTGCGCGCTGAACATACGAAACATACCGCATCCGGCCGGGGGCCGTCAATAAATTTACACGCGGAAGGTTGCACGGTTCCCGGCAGGAGAGGCACGAATTCACGCCCGGTGTGCGGGGTGGTATTTCAGGGAAGGGGACAAAAGCGCATCGGCGACGCCCATCTCCGCGAGCATGCGGAAAAACAGGCGCAGGGGGAAACCTATCACGTTCGTGACCGAACCCTCGATTCTCTCTATAATATGCCTCCCATGCTCCTGCGCGGCGTATGCCCCGGCCTTGTCCATGTAGTGGATGGAGTCCAGGTAGGCCTCCAGGCCCTCCCGCCCGAGCGGCTTGAAGGTGATGCGTGATTCCTCGGCGCCGGTGCGCAGTTCCGTAAGGCCGTTCACGCGGACCAGCGCCACCGCGCTTATCACCGAATGGGTTTTCCCGGCGAGCATGCCCAGTATGCGCAGCGCGTCCCCGCGGTCAGCAGGCTTCCCGATGATGACGCCGTCGATCGTCACGATCGTGTCGCAGGCTATCAGGAGCGCCGGTTCCCGCCCGGTATCGGGTATTGTGAGCGCCGATTCCGCCTTCGCGCGCGCGACGCGAACGGCGTAATCGCGGGGCGTTTCCCCGGGGAGCGCGGTCTCGTCCGCATCCGGAGAAAGCGTATCGAACCCGATCCCCAGTTCGTTCAGGAGGGCGCGCCTTCGCGGCGACGATGAGCCCAGGATGACCCTCATGGCTGCTTGATGAGAACCTTTTCGTTCAGCTTGTACACGTTGGTGATGTTCTTGATGCGCTTCAACCGGGTTACGACCTCCTTGAGGTGGCCCATGCTCTTCACCTCGAGGATGAGCTTGAATTCGGCGCTGTCCTTCGAGACGATGCTCGCCTCGAATTTGAGTATATTGGTCTTGCACGCGGCAATCTCGTCCGCGATGTCTTTCAGCAAATTCTGCCGGTCTATGCCGTGGATCGCGATCTTGACGGGGTAGGTGTTCCCCGAGCCTTCCCATACGATGTTGATGAACCGCTCCCGTTCGATGCTGAGCCGGGCGAGTGAGGGGCAATTCTTCTTATGAACGGTGATACCGCGGCCCCTAGTGATGAAACCCACGACATCGTCGCCCGGTATGGGCTGGCAGCATTGCGAGAGCTTGATGAGGACATTCGAGGTTCCGTCTATGCTCAGGGAGCTGCGCTTCTGCCTGGCGATGTTCTTTATCTTGATGAGCTCGGCCTCGGGAATGGAGACCTCGGCCGTTTTCTCGGGCTTCTTCTTCTCTTCCTCCGCCGGTTTGGGGGGCGCCTCGTGCTCCTTGCGATCGAAGTCCGTCTCGCGCCGCTGCCACGCGCGGATCTTGTAGCGCGCGTTGGACGATTTCACGAACTTGAGCCACGCCTCGGAGGGGTGACCCTTCTTGCTCGTGATGATATCCACGATGTCGCCGCTCTTGAGCTCGGTTTTCAGGGGAAGCATCTGGTTGTTGATGCGCGCCCCCACGCACTGGTTTCCCACCTCGGTATGGATCGCGTAGGCGAAGTCCACCGGCGTCGAGCCCTTGGCGAGTTTCACGATTTTTCCCTTGGGGGTGAACACGAAGATCTCGTCCTCGTAGAGGTCCATCTTGAGCTCTTTCATGAATTCGCGGCTTGACCCGGACTCCTGGGACTCGTAGTCGAGCTTGCGAAGCCTGGTGAGGAGCGAGACGTTGATATGCTCCCGGCGCGCGCTCGTGGTCCCTTCCTTGTAGAGCCAGTGCGCCGCGATCCCCATTTCGGCCGTGGCGTGCATCTCCCACGTGCGGATCTGGAATTCGAGCGGCAGGCCGTCCGGCCCTATCACGGTGGTGTGCAGCGACTGGTACATGTTCGATTTCGGCACGGCCACGTAGTCCTTGAAGCGCGAGGTGATCGGAGACCACAGGGTGTGTATGATTCCCAGGATTCCGTAGCAGTCCTTCACTTCCGCGGTGATGATGCGGATCGCGCGTATGTCGAAGATCTCCTCGAACGGCTTGTTCTGGTTCTGCATCTTCCGGTAGATCGAGTAGAAATGCTTCGCCCGCCCGGTTATCTCCGCGCCCACGTTGAGCCGCTCCAGCTGCTGGTACAGGATGAAGCGGATGTCCTCGATGAAATCCTCGATCTCGTGCTTGCGCAGCGCAACCTTGTTCGCGATTTCGTGGTACTCGTCGTGGTGCAGGACGTGGAAGGCCAGATCCTCCAGGTCCGCGCGCATCTGCGAAATGCCCAGCCTCCCGGCAAGCGGGGCATAGATATCCATCACGTCGCGCGCGATGATGCGCTGCTTCGACTCGGGCTGGAACATGATGGTGCGCATGTTGTGGAGCTTGTCCGCGAGCTTGATGAGGATCACGCGCACGTCCTTGATTGTCGCCAGGAGCATCTTGCGGAGGCTGTTCACTTCCTCCTTATACCGGGTCTTTTTTTTCAGGGTCGATATCTTGGTGACCCCGTCCACGAGCAGCGCGACCTCCTCGCCAAAGCGCTCGGTCAGGATCTCGAGCGAGACCTCGGTGTCCTCCACCACGTCGTGCAGCAGCGCGGCGGCGATGGTCGTCGTATCCAGCTTGAGGTTCGCGAGGATGATGGCCACCTCGAGGGGATGTATGATGAAGGGCTCGCCGGACAGCCGCACCTGATCCTTGTGCGAGTTCTGGGCGTACTCGTACGCGCGCCGGATAAGGTCGATTTCCGCGGACGGGTTTATCGACGAAATTATCTTTATGAGCGTATCGAGATCGCGGCTCTTTATTTTAAGCTCTATTTCCGACATCCGCTCCCGCTCCTGGCGGCGCCCCCGCCGGGGCGCACAATGGAAATATATCTCTTCGGCGCCGGGATTTCAAACGCGCCGGCCCCGAGGAAGCATCCTCCGCGCGGGGACGTAATATTTCCACCAAAAAAAAGTAAAGCCGTACGGCCATGTGCCGATATTGCAAGTGATTGATAATACATTACACTCCCAGAATGTATTTACCAGGTTGAAGGCTTTTGCAAGACGATCTCTTGCAAAAGCCTTTTTTATCCACGCCGGGGGAGCGGGCCGGCGGGACAAGGCGGGAAGGGGCGCGCACGGCATGAGACCATGATATTCGTCATCAACGAACAGCACATCCAGAAACGCCTCATCATGAAGGCGAAGGATATCCTGGAGCAGGGGGGCGTGATCATTTACCCCACCGATACCGTGTACGCCTACGGCTGCGACATGGCCGATAAACGGGCCATCGAGCGGATTTACTGGCTCAAGAAAATTCCGAAAAACAAGCCCCTCAGCTTCGTGTTCTCCAATGTGGGCGGGCTGCACGAGTATGTCCGCAACATCTCGGACCAGGCGTTCAAGATCATGAAAAAGGCGTTCCCGGGACCCTATACCTTCATTTTCAAGGCCTCGAAGCTTGTTCCCAAGGTCGCGATCACCAATCAGAAAACTATCGGCGTGCGCATCCCGGCCAACGAGGTTGCACTCGAGCTCGTGCGCGCCCTGGGAAGGCCCATCATCACCGCGAGCGTGAATACCGTCGCGGGGAGCTACATCGTGGAGCCCGCCGATCTTGAGCGCGTCTACCGCAACGAGGTGGACCTGGTGATGGACTGCGGCCCGCGGCTATCGGAGCCGTCCACGATAGTCGATTTCTCGGAGGGGGACATGAGAATCGTCCGCCGCGGGAAGGGGGAGCTTTTCTTTGTGGACGAGGATTGACGCGTCCTTCCACCGGGTCGTTTATCGGCGCCCGCCTGCCGATAATTATCCAGGGGGAACGGGTCCGGAATGCGGGGGTCAGGCGCATATATAACTAAATACAGAGGGCGCGGGTCGCGGGGGGATTTACCGATTCAGGGGAATATCGTGTAACAGGCGGGTCGTATCGGTCCCAAATCATCAGATTGAGTTTCGGGGGTTGGAATGGGCGAAGAAATACTCAAATTTTTGCAGAAGGTGCTCGATACCGGGCTGTACATAGGTCTGGGGGCGCTCGTGGCCTGGATTTTCTATCACGTGAAAAACCGCGATCTCCTGGGCGGATATATCGGCGCGCTGGTGGTCGGGGTGATCGGTGCGCTCATAGGGGGAATACTGCTCGACCGGCTGACCCCGTATGTCAAAATATTCCTACAGATACTCATCGGGGAGCGGGGGCCGCATTCGGTCAACCTCATCGCCGGTTTTATCGGCGGCTTCATCGCGCTGTTCGTCATGAACCGGCTGAACCACAACAAGGCGCGCAAGAAATATTGACTGGAACCGGTCCGTATGAAGGCGCGGATATATATCCGCGCCTTCATACGGACCGCGCCCTCATGCGCCGCGCAATAATTCCTTCCGAATTCCTTCAGGGACATCCTTGAGCATATCCATGATATCGGCCCCGCGTGCGAAGGGGCGTGCGAGCACGATGTCCTGCGCGCGTTTCCTGCCTATTCCCGGAATCAGCTCCAGGGCTTTGAGCGGGAGCGCGTTCAATTCCACCGGAAGGGTGAGCGCGGACAGCGAGCGCTCCCGGTGACCGATAACCATCGCGTCCGTTCTCGCGCCCCTCTCCAGGGGCGAGTGGAGCTTTGCCGTAATGGCGTAGCTCGCGATGGGACGGGCGAGGGCGTACTCGAACTGCCGGTCCATCACGAACAGGTCCTTCAGCACCGTCCCCGCCGGGTATATCGCCTTCAGCATGGCATGGTCGATCTCATCCCTGATCCGGCCCTTATAGTACTCGTACCGCTTTTCAATCGCCGGTGAGGGCTCGAAACTCCTCGAATAAAGCACCGTGCCGGGGAAGGGAAGCAGGCTCCGGATATTGATCCGCTTTAAAAGCAAACCCTCGTCCATTATCCTGCGCAGTCCTTCGAAATTGATCCTGAATGTTTCCGCCGTCTCGCCCGGAAGGCCGTGGATCAGGTTCACACCCGGCAGGAGCACGGGAATTCCCCCCACGCGCCCCCCGCCCGCCTCGTTCACCATGCGCACCACGTGCACGAGCGTATCGGCGTCGACCTTGAGGTTGTTCTTCGCGATGACCCCGGGATCCAGCGACTCGACGCCCAGGGCGAGCGTATCGCCCGGCGTGAGGGCCGATACGATCTCACCTAAAATCAGTTCCGATTCCTCCGGGAACGCGGCGATCGTGCCCGGGTTCCCGTTATCAATGTTGAGCGTCGTGATGAGGCCGGCGTCGCGCCGTGCGCGGAGCTCCCCGAAGAGCGCGCGGATGGGTTCCACGCGGGGGCGGGGGAAGCCGTTCCTGAAATCCGCCATGCTTGACTTATATTGGAGAATATCGGCCTGCCGCCCCAGCCTGAACCGCGATATACCCGCCGCGATGAGCGCGTCCACCTCGCGGAGAATGTCGCCCTCGTCCCGGAACTCGACACCGTGGGTGAGTCCCTCCGCGCAGAAGGAGCAGTGCTGGAGCCGGGGACAGCCGCGCGCCGTCTCGATTTCGCAGATAAGGCGGGGGAAGTCCGGGTGCCGCCGGCACAAGGCCGCACCCTCGGCCGCCCAGCGCGCAAGCTCGCCGTAGGTGCGGCACTCGTCGCGAGGCTCCCCCCGGTGCCAGCCGAACGCGAATTTTTCGATATCGTATTTCACGGGGGTCAGGTTGGGCGCCGCGGACCCGGCGAGCAGGTGTCCCACCATTCCGCCAATCGCAAAATGCCGGCGTGCGTTCGCGGCCACGAGATCCCGTATCTCGGGCGTCGTTCCAATTTTGTGTCCCAGGTATTTCCCCGGAACGACCGCCCCGCCAATGAGGAACACCATCTCGTAACCGGTCGCCAGCTCATACCTCCGCGATCGCAGGGTCTCGATGGTCAGGTAATCGATATCCTCGTCCGCGGCGCCCGCGGTAAGGAGCGCCCCGTAGAGATAGCGCGGGTATGGTGACACGAACGGCGGCACGCCGAAACACGCGGGCTCGTCCACGTAACAGTCGAGTATGCAGTAGCGTTTCATGGGGATTTTACGGATAATCCGGGGCGCCCGGAACAACGGCAGGTGCTGTGCCGATAGCCTCGTCCATAGAGACGCGCATCGCGCCCTCCAGTTTCGCCTCCAGGCGGAGGACCATCTCCCTGTTGCTCGTGATGAGCTCGACTATTTCCTGGGTCTTTCCGTAGCGCTCCACGAGGTCGCGTACACGCTCTTCAATAGTAACGATATTCTCGTGCATCACGCGCTTGTCGGCGTAATACACGATTTCCCGCTCCTCGACGCGCCCGCCGGGATCGAAGCCCTGGAAGACCACGTGCTGTTCCACGATCGCCGCCACCCGCGGGAACCCGAGCTCCCGCAGCAGGGCCGCCCCGGTCTCGTCGTGCCGCTCCCGGGTCTCGATCGAGCGGGTCTTGGTGATGTCATGGAGCAGCGCGGACGCGGCCACCAGCGCGCGATCGACGGCGATTCCTTCCTTGAGATTGTCCGCGATTGCCAGCGAGACCCGCATAACCTGCCTTGAATGCCCCAGAATATTCGGAAGCATGCGGTATCGCGCGATGAGGGCGTCGCATTCCCGGATAGTCGGTACGCGGCCTTCGCGAAGTGGTTCCATCGCGTCCTATGCCTTGCCGGCGCAGGAAGCCCTGATGAAGTCGGGAACGATTCCCAATCGCACATACCTGTCCCGCACGTCGGCCGGCAGGTACTTGAAGTCACGTACGCGCCTCCGGCACAGGGCACTCCCGCAATTGCAATCCATCTCCCAGTAGTCCTCATCCATGGACGTGGAATAATCGAACGTGATCTCTTCCCCCTCCCGGATTTCCCGAATGGAATAGAGGTTCACGCGGTCATTCTCAATCCGCAGGCCGCAATTCGGGTCGCAGGAATGATTAACGTAGTTGTCCGCGGTGCGGGTGGGCCCCAGGAACACATCCTGTCCCACCTGTAAAAAGTGGTTGTTGCGTGGATTGAGCTTTTCTTTGTATTCTTCCCTGGTATAGCGCTTGCCCCTGAACGCTACGATGTACTCGCCCTGGGCGAATTGTTTGCGCGCGAAAACCGATTTTCCTTTTTCCGTGCGCCTGATAATAAGATACCCCTTGTCCGATCCCGTCTCCTCAACCATAGAAGAGATTTATCCCCCATCTGCTTTGCAAGTGTCGTGGCGTGATTTTCATGCTCACGCGCGGTACTACTACATGTGATCATATCACGGTTGATACATACGAGGTCCTTATTTGTCAATGTTATTTTAATCGGGGCAGCGAAAAGGACCTCAGGAGGCGCCCGGGACCGGGCCACGAGCCCCGCCTGGTTGGGAAATAATGGTCAAGACGGAGGGTCCAGAGGCCGAAAATAATACCGAGTACTATCTCTGCTCAGAGCCAGGATGCGAATGCCCGCTTTTACAAAAAGAAACCGGCTGTTATTCTATGCCATACTGGCATTGGGACTCCTCTATGGCGGCCAGGCGCATGCCAAGTTTCTCCTGGACGAGGAAACGACCCCCAAGACACCCCTGGAGATAAAGGAAGCCGAGAAGAAGCAGCGCCGCGAATTTCCTCCACAGATCGTCACGAGCATAAGGGCCCAGCTCATACCCAATATCAAGGGGGCTATCCGGATCAGCTGGGAGGCCGACCCCGACGCTACGGAAGAATTCATCGTGGGACGTTCCTCCACGGTGCCGGATACCCGGGACAAGGCGCTCGCGGCCATCTCGATAAAAGTGGTGGCCCCGGGGGCCGATACGACCGTCATCGACTCGAACCTTCAGCCGGGAGAATATTACTACGTGGTCCTGTCGAAGGACAGGGTGATGAACCGCAATGTCGACGTTTACCCGGACGTCAATTTCACCACCCAGCCGGTGATCGTCGAACGGGAGCTTGTTCCCGTTCCGATGCGCCTTACACCCGACCAGGTGACCCTGATCCACGCCCAGGTGGTCAATAAGTCGCAGGTAATGGTCACCTGGAGGGGCGTCGACAAGCCCGACATCATCTACTCCGTGTACCGCTGGAACGAATCGCTCACCGCACCCGACAAGATACGCAGCGCGGAGAAGATCGCCGTGATACCGGATAAGCGCGAGAGCTGGATCGATCGGACCATCACCCGCTCGGGGACCTATTTCTTCGCGGTAACGACGAAAGACATCTCCGGGAATGAGGATCTGCAGCTCATCCCGGACCAGAGTTATACGACCGGCGGGGTGTATATCGGGTTCAGGTCCCAGGCGACCGTTTCCAGCCTTCGCGCGGCGACCCAGGATACGGGCCGCGTGAAACTGACATGGGACGGGATCGGCGCGGGAGCTTCCGAATACCTGGTGTACCGTTCCGACAAACCCGTCGTGGATCCGCAAAGGCTCGCCCTGGCCGTGCTTCTGGGCGCGGTAAAACCGGATACCAATTTCTACGTCGATGAGACACCCCCGCCGGGGGGCTATTATTACGCGGTGCTCGTAAGAATGGAAGACGGTACCATCGACAATACCCTGAAGGAAGGCGTAAACTGCACCATCATGCCGATAACGATCGTGCCCCGCGGTGAAAAGCAGCCCGAAATCGTGACCCGGGTCGAGGAAAAGGGGGTCGATAAAAGGGTCCCGGAAAAGATACTTCCGCCCGTCGAAGAGAGAAGGCAAAAGAACGTTCCCGAGCCCGCCGCCGATACGCTCGATGAGATATTGAAGACTGGTTTTTTCAAGGGGGAATATCGGTTTACCGCCGCGCGCCTCAAGCAGTTCGTGCGCGAGACCTCGGATCCCTATAAGGCGGCGAAGGCCAGGCTTTTTATAGGCAGGTCATACATCGAGCTCGGGGAATACGAGAGGTCCATCAGGTACCTCGTCAATCCGGATGTCTCCCGGTATTTTCCCGACGAAGCGCGCTTCTGGCGGGATATGGCTATTTCGCGGGTGAAATGATCCGGCGGCTCTGCCGCCGGATGCGTCGCAATGATTTGATTCAAAATGTTCTTGCAAATCGCCCGTCGCGGGCGAGTCTATTTGGATAGGAGATACGCAATGAAGGTGAAAACGACGATCCTTGGTACAGTGCTGGTTCTGCTCGGCATCGGGCTTTTTATCTATTATGATTACAGTGTGAGGCCGGAGCGGGAGGCGGGGGAAATGCTCGCCGAGGCGCAGGAAATATCCCAGCGCGGCGACAAGGAATCGGTCAACCAGGCCATCAACCTGCTGACAAAGGTTATCGTCAAGTATCCCGGTTCCCGGGTCATCCCCGAGACCTTTTACCAGATAGGGATGGCGTATGAAAAGATCGGGCTCAATCGGCTCGCGTATCTCAAGTACTCCTATATCATCAAGAATAACAGCAAGTATCTCACCGAGGACACCAGGAAGGAAGTGCTTATCAGGCTTGCGCGCATCAATGTGCTCAAGCAGTATTCCGAGGAAGGGGTGCATCAGCTCCTGAGCCTTCTTGATCAGAACTTCAACAACGAGATGCGCAGCCGCATCTATTCGGAACTCGGGCATACGTACCTGAAACTGGGCGATTACCGGCGTTCGAAACGCATGTTCGACCTCTCACTCACCGAACACGGCAGCAACGAGGACGCGATCGTGGGCAAGGCGAGGGCATACAGCAGGTTGGGAGCTGCCAATGACGCGTTCGATACCTATGAGTATTTCCTGAAATATTACGGACCCGTGAGCCAGTATACGGGAGACGTGCGCGAATCCTTCCGCAACCAGTTGTATTCAACCGGTCTAAGTTCATTCCGAAGGGGGGACTACGATTCCGCGGTATCCTATTTCAGCCGCTTCATGCGGGATTTCCCCGAAAGCAATTTCACCGAAAACGCGCTGTATTGGACGGGGGAAAGCTACTTCGCGGTGCGCAAGTTCGATACGGCCATCGATTATTTCAACCGTGTTCTCGCCAACGGTTACTATCACAAGGACCAGGACGCGCAGATAAAGAAAGGGTACGCGTATTTCATGAGCAAGCGCTTCGATCTCGCCGCACGGGAATTCCAGGCCTACCTGCGCAACTACCCGACCGGACAGTATGCCGTGACCGCCCGCGAATGGAAGAACATGAGCACCAAGGAGCTCCTGTACCGCATCGAAGAGAAAAAACTTCCCGACGCCGACGATGAAAAAAGGGCGATAAAGCCGGGGGAAAAGAGGGTTGACAAACCGCTCGAGGATGAGGAAGTAGCGGGAAAATATCTGGATGACCGGAACGGCAACAGGCTCGAGCTGGAGAACGTCGCCGAGCTATAAGACTGGAGGGGTATGTTTAGCAAGTATTTCGAGGAACTGGAGCAAAAGCTCGTAAAAGCGCCTTCCGGTAAGAAGGCGCCCGCGGCAAAGGGAAAAACCGCCCGGCAGGTGAAATCACCAGCCGCCAGGCAACCCTCTCCCGCGGAGATACTACATGCGATCGAGGGTATAATTCCTTCCCGCCTGAAAGCGGGGGCCCTGCGCATGATCGACCAGAGCGGCTATGCCCCCGAAGGGATCGATTTTGTCGTTTATAAGGAGCTTTGCAGGGACATGGAATCGCTCATGGGAGGTTTTGTACCCTCGGAGCTGGTATACGCATCCTGCATCATCGCACCCCCGCTCAATCACGATAACCTGAAAATGGTGCTTGGACGGGTGATCCAGGCCAAGAAGGTCAACCGGTATACCGAGACCGAATCGGATAAAAACCTGGTACCCGCCTTCGTGATCGCCCAGGGGACGGATATACCCCTGCCCGATATGAAGAAGGCCCTGCTCGATTATTACATGTCCCACAGCGTGGATTACGACTTCGAGTTCGATATCCTTATGGTGCTCGGCAAGGGACTTGTCATCAAGGACTGGCGGGAAAAGAGGAGCTTTATCGCGCTCGAGACCGGCCGGGACACGCTCATGTGGTTTTTCATCCTCATGAATGAATACCTCGACGTTGAAAAGAACACGGAACTGGATCTCAGGGCCTACGTTAAGCGTACCGAGAAATACAACGAATACTGACCGGGCCGCCCCGCTTTGACCCCAAGACCGGACAAATATTCTTGACATTGACTTAATTTCCGGTACTATTTTATTTGGTGGTAAATCAAAACATAGGAGCACGGAAGCGTGAAAACTGCGAAATGGAAAGGCATCGTGGGAGTCATACTTCTGCTTTGTTCGCTGGCGGCAGCAGGGGAGGTGTCGGCGAAAGAGCGGAAAGATGTGATTCTGGTTCTGGACACCTCGCTCAGCATGGTGGGCCAGGGCGGGAACAATATCATGCCCATGGTAAAAAAGAGCCTTGAGGAGTTTATCGGGCAATTGAACGAGGGAGACAGTCTCACGTTCGTCACCTTTGACTCGGAGGTCAAAACCTGGCCAACCGTAAGCCTGCAGAGCAAGGACGCCAAGGACATCTTGAAAAAGTACATCACCATGGTAGAGGCCAAGGGACAGTGGACCTACACGCAGGCCATGCTGGTATCGGTGTTCAAGACCGCCAGGGAGCTCGAAGAAAAGGACAAATCCAGGAACACAGTGATAGTCGTGCTCACGGACGGTGTAGACGATCCTCCTCCGGGCTTTCGTGGAGACACGCTCACCATCAAGGATGTCGGGGCCACCGACAAGGACTGGTTCATTTACCTGGTAAACCTGGGCGAGCTTAAAAACAATCCGAAATTCGCCAAGCTGCAGCAGGATATAGGCGGCAATACCACTGTGGTCGATGCAAGCGGAGAGGTACAGAAGGCGCTTGAAAAAGACCTCATGAAGGACATGGACAAGGCCGTCGAAGCCCGCAGGAGTTTCTGGCAGAGCCCGCTCTTCTACGCATTGATTGGGCTGGTAGTGCTTCTCGCGGCCTTCCTGACGTATCGGCGTATGTCGGGTGTCAAGGTTACCGGCCACCTGGAGTACTGGGACCACACCATGATGGACCCCTATGTGAAGAGTTTCGATATTACCAGGCACGCGGCAAAGGTGATTCTTGTCGGCAAGGGACACGGAATCGCGCTTACCATTCACGAGTTGCAGGTTCACGATCCGTTCAAGCTCTTCGCGAAGCGGGACAAGAATGCGATTCATGTCTATGCCGAAGCGGGGAAAGATGCGGAGCTTGCCCGTGTAAAAGGCGAACCGGGCAGCCCCTTGAACGACGGGGACGTGTTTAAGGTAGCGAATTATTCGTTCCGTTATACGGTATCATAACGCCATGACCGGGGCTTTTGACCGGGGATAAAAAATTTCCCCGGTCAAAAAATAAAGCCTTGACATGCGGGCTTTTGACGGTACATTTAATTCTAAATTTTTTAATTTAAGCTGGCCATAAGCGGAAAAATGTAATTATTTGCTTTTATATGACAACTACGCTTAGGGATTTCAGAACGAAAGTACGTGTACGATAAGGAGGTTATTATATGACAGTCGCTCAATTTCCCAAGAGCCCTAACAAGGTCCACCCTACCGAGCCGAGTGCCGTTGGATCGAGGAATTCGGTCGTCCAGGAAGGGCGTGATAAAATTGCCGAATCGAAGGTTATCCTTGAGGAAACCGCAGACAAGGTGATGAACCACGTATTGCAGAAGCTGCCCGAGGATGTTCTTTCCAAACTCGAAGTTATGGGGGGCATCAAGGAAAAGCTTTACAACTACATCAACCAGACTTATGTCAACATGTTCAATCGCTACACCGTGTCCATGGAAGATGAGTTCATCAAGAAGGTTCGCGATTTCGTTGACCGCGAAGAGTCCAAGGGCCTCGCGCGCTACACCCCCAGGGAGCTGGTGGACCTCCTTGACAAGATTGGTGGCGCCGACAAGTTCAACACCGGTGAAATTGAAAAATCGATGGTGAACATGTATGGACACCTGATGGGACACATACAGCGCGGCATGAACGATCTCGAGAATGAGACCAACTCGATTCTCCGTCAGAAGACCGACGTGGGCGCGTTCGTCCGCGGTGAAAACGCCTACGCTATCATCAAGTGCGTCTTCAAAGACAACAACCTGCGCCCCAAGTATGTCTATGATGTGAAGCTCTCGATTAACATCCTCGACAGCGAACTCGTCAGCCCCCTCTACCACTACCAGGTGACGGTGGAATCACTCCTTAAAGATGCCATCCAGAAGCACGTTCAGGAACT
The DNA here is from genome assembly GCA_004297825.1 of Spirochaetota bacterium. Lineage (NCBI taxonomy): Bacteria > Pseudomonadati > Spirochaetota > Spirochaetota bacterium. The sequence continues at coordinate 135,724 of SCSX01000033.1, read as the reverse complement.
GATCGACCGCCAGATACAGGCGCTCAAGGAAGAGATGATCGACCAGGGGAAGAGCGAACTCACCGGCGCCGAGATCATGTTCGAGAAGATCAAGAGGATCGAGCATTTTACGGACGACGACAAGGAAGACGAGAAATCCAGAAGGTATACCATCCTGGCGAAGAAGTTCCTGGACAAGATCGAGGGGCTCCGCGCCGAGATCGACGTCGAGGAATACGATCCGTTAAATATCCGCGAAAATATCAAGTTTATCATAGACGCCGAGAATATCCGTAACCGCGGATACAACACGGCGGTCAACGCGCTTACGTCCATTCTCGACACCAGTAAGCTTGGCTATCAGGTGTGCGACAACATGAAGAACGCCCGCGTGTGCCAGATCCGTGAGTATGAGGATATGGACAAAATGATTCTTCCCGATGAACGCTATGCGATTCGGCTGGCCTTCTACGACCAGAACCAGCTCCGTGAAGAAAAGAAGGAGTACGACCGCCAGATGGAGGCCTTCACCCGTGAAGTGCTTCGTACCTGGGACGTCGTGCATGCGCATTACGAATCAAAGAAGCGTTTCCGTTCCCTCAAGGATTTCGACGATCTGGCCAACCGCCTCATGAGCAAGGACTGGAGGCGCCAGAAGAAGGAAGAGGAGTCCGATCCCAACACGGTGCTTTGGAACGAGATAGGCGAGTTGTATAACGAAAACTCGTTTGTTGAAAAGAACAATCGCACCTACGAAGATCGCGTGGTCAATCTCAAGAATAAAATGAAGTATTTGAGAGACATGCTTCAGAAGATGCATGGCTATCAGAACCCGATTGAGCGCGTTATTCTCGACGAAAGGGTCAACTTCGTTGAAAAGAGATTCCATGAATTCACCTACAAGATCAATCCTCACCACATCCAGCCGGGTCTGGTACTCGACCTCGACATCACCACGATCAAGAGGAAACAGTACATGCTCAAGGGTATGGCAAACGTGCTGAACGAGTTCCTGTATGGTATCTCGAAGGGCTTCGCCGATGCGGCCTTCGCATCATTCAAGCGGCGTCGTTCGACGGTGCGGGCGGACATCACCCAGACCTTCGGCGAAACGGAAGTGAAGGAAAATATCTTTGAAATGGCATATTCCGCCGGGGAAGGCGCGTCTGCCGAATCAGAGGTCAAAGGATCTGTTGATCTTTCCCCCAAATCCAAGCCGAAAGGCCGGGCTTCGGGACTGAAAGAGCTGTAGAATCTGTTTAATATAAGATTAACAAGGGGCTGTATCCGCAAGGATGCAGCCCTTTTTTGTTGTGAATGACATTCAGTTTATTGTCCGGGGAATCACAAAATGCTTGCAATTAATTCTCAGAGAATCTAAAAATACTTGAGGGATTAAGGAGACTCGAGCGCATCGGCGCGCGGGTCTGGCTGTCGTTTAAGTACATAATAAAGGAGTTCAAGCTATGGAAAACGCCTTTTATACGCTGGCGACGAGAAGCAATTTCAATAAGGCACTCAATCATTTCTTCAAGGTCAACGAAATCGTCGACGAGTTGGAGGCCAAAAAGAACCTGGCGGATGTGATCAATGCTCAGATGGATGCCAAGGAAATGGTGAAGGATCAGGTCCTGCCAATCGTGGGCGCGGTCATCAGGGATAAATACGGCTATTCATACGATTCATGCAACGTCCAGGTGACTATAACCGATTTCAGCAAAATCGCGGGAGAGACCGCAAAGTGGACCGCAGTTGAAATACTTCTGGTCTACTATAATCCGGGGGGCGAGATAGTGCTCATAAATCCCAAGAGGGCTGCCAGTTGGGACCGGGCAAGGGAGCTCACCAAGGATCAACTGGTGGTGATTTATGCAAGCCATCGCAAGGCCGAGAAAAGCAAAAAGATCGAGGCCGAGGTGATAAAGGCAGTGGAAGAGATGCTGGCCGGCAAAGACGTGTTCATCAACAAGGAGTTCATCGATACGACCGTCGCGCCCAAGGTTGAAGCGCCCAGGCCGGCACAGGCGCCGGTGCAAAGTCCGGCGCAGGCGGCGGCCGACGTTGCGAAGAAGAACATGACGCCCAAGTACTCGGTGCAGGTTTCGAACGAGCTTTTCCACAACGGGAACGTCGAGGCATGGAAGAAGATCATCGAGAGCTTCACGACATCATTCCCTGAACTGGATGTGCTCATCTTCTACGATAATGAAATCATCAACGACATCAACACCCTGTTCAAGTGGGGCAAGGTAAAACACGGGGATCCGATTTTCTTCCAGGTCGCCGGCGAAAATATCCGCGGGGTTTCGAAACTGCAGAAGTATCTGTACGAAGGCGCGAGTCCCCGGTATGAGCAGTTTCTGAAACTCGACGTGGGCAAGGTTTTAAACCTTTTCTAGGAGTTTGGGGAAGGATTCCTGAAGAAAATCTATTCACACACAGGGGGTACGGCAGGTAATGGAAAACATAATTTATTTTAATAAGGATCTCAAAGATGTCGACGATAAGCTGAAGAAGAGATGCGGCATACGGGGCAAGCGCGCCGTGGAGCTCGCCGTCATGGGGCTTCCCATAGCCCCGGGATTTATCATTGATTCGGAGCTGACGCAGAAGCTTCCGAAGATCAATCTGAAGGAAATCCTGAAACCCCACATCGAGCGCTTAAACAAGGAAACCAAGAAAATATTCGGCGACCCCAAGAAGCCGCTCCTACTTAAAGTGGTACTCAGCTCCGATTTGAATGTTCCGAATTTCCCTTCGATTCACAATATCGGCTTGAATGACAAGACGGTCGAGGGGTTCGGGGTGTCCACCGGGCGGGATTTCGCGTTCGGGGAATACCGGTTCATGCTGCGCAGTGCGGGAACGAAGATCCATGGCATCCCCGCCGCTGATTTTGATAAGATCGAAGGAAAACTCGTAAAGCCGAAGGCGGCGGAGCTGAAAAAAGTCGTCGATGATTATAAAAAGTTCCTGGGCGATAAATTCAGCGAGGATGTGTACGACCAGTTGAGCCTCATTCTCAAGGGCGCGGCGGCCAAGTACTGCGATTCGGAAATAGACGTCGATAATTCGCTCTCGATCATGGTCCAGGTGATGGTGTACGGCAATTACGGGGAGAATTCTTATTCCGGAAACTACTTCACACGAAATATCATCATGGGTGAACCGGTCATCCAGGGAAGCTATCTGCAGAACGAGTTCGATATCGATCGCGCCAAACCGAAGGAAATATCGAAGATAGATAAAAAGTATTTCGATAAGCTCGCCGATATTGGCAAGAAGGTGGAAGAAAACTTCAAAGAGATCCGCGAGATCAAGTTCACCATCGAGGAAGGGGACTTCTGGCTGGTAGAACAACGCGATGTGGACGAGAAGTCGACTCAGTCCCATATCAAAACACTCCTCGACCTGTGCAAGCGTAAAAGCATCACCGAGGATTACCTTGTCAGTAAAATCAATCCCAACCAGTTGAACGAGCTGCTGCATCCCGTCATAGATCCGCGTACCATAGCCGGGATCAAAAGCATAAAAGGCGGCATCGCCGGATCCACGGGTGCGGCTATCGGGCGTGTGTTCTTCTCGACGCCCAAGCTTCTCGAAGAATACAGGCGCGCCGTCATGCACGGCGGCGACACGAACATGATCCTGGTCATGCTCTCTTCCTACGCGGAGGACGTCAAGGCGATAGAAGTGGCGCGCGGCGTCATCACCTCGGAGGGCGGATTCTCCTCACATGCGCCCGTCGTGGCGCGCAGCCTGGGCAAGGTCGCGATGGTCCAGCCGGAGATGAAGATCAGGGGGACGGCGTTCACCCTGGCGGGAAAGACGGTGAACGAGGGTGATTATGTATCGATCAATGTGCCTTACTATGAGGCGCCCACCCTGTACCTGGGCAAGGTCGGTCTCATTGAACCCAATTTCAAGGAGAACGGGCTGCTCGATTTCCTGAGTATCGTTGAGCACTTTATAGACGACTTCAACGTTCGTGCCAATGCCGACCTGGGGCGCGATGCCAAGGTGGCGCGCGAATTCAATGCCGCGGGGATCGGGTTGTGCCGCACCGAGCATATGTTCTTCCATGAAAAGCGAATCATGAAGTTTCGCGAGATGATCCTGGCCGACGACGAGGCCGAGCGCCGCAAGGTCCTGGAGCAGTTAAAACCCATGCAGCGGGGGGATTTCTACGATCTCTTCAAAATAATGGTGGGTTTCCCGGTGACCATCAGGCTGCTTGATGCCCCGCTCCACGAGTTCCTGCCGCGGACAGAAGCCAGCATGGCCGAGTTCATTAAGTACATGCAGACACGGAACAAGGGGATGAAGCCGGCCGAAATAAAGGCCCGCTGCGAAGAGCTTTCCGAGATGAATCCCATGCTGGGACACCGGGGATGCCGCGTGGCCATCACCTATCCGGAGATATACGAAATGCAGTGCCGCGCGATTTTCGAGGCGGCCCTCATGCTCAAGAAGGAAGGCATCAATGTCCATCCGGAAATCATGATACCTATCGTGATGACGGAGACCGAGCTTAAGTTCATCAAGAACGGAAAGAAGATCGAGGGCAAGGTTGTCAAGGGGATACGTGATATCCGGGACGAGGTACTTGATGAATACGGCATGAGCGAGCTCGAATACAGCGTGGGAACCATGATCGAGCTTCCGGCAGCGGCCTTGGGTGCGGGTTCAATCGCCCAGTACGCGGAGTTCTTCAGCTTCGGGACGAACGACCTTACACAGACGACGTACGGCCTTTCGCGCGACGACGTCAATTCATTCTTCCCGAGCTATACACTGTACGATCTCGTGAAGAACAATCCGTTCAAGGTGCTGGGCGACCAGGTGAAGGAACTCATTGAGATTGCCGCGATGCGCGGCAGACTCAGCAGGCCCAATTTGAAAATGGGCCTTTGCGGGGAGCACGGCGCCGATCCCGAGAATATCGAGTTCTGCATGCGGGCCGGGCTTAATTACGTATCATGTTCGCCGTATTCGATTCCGCTTGCGAAGCTCGCGGTTGCGCAGAACAGGCTGAAGGCGAAAGAAGCAAAATAGGCATAACTGCCTGACTAAGGGCTAAACATTCGAAACAAACGGCACCGATAGGTGCCGTTTGCGTTATGCCTTACAATGTCTAAAATTTATTGTTGAAAATCAGCACTCATTTCCTAAGGTGGGCAAAAACAAGCAGGAGGAACCTTCATTATGGATTCGCGGGAAGTAGTCATTATATCGGGATGCAGAACGCCCATCGGAAGCTTTGGGCAGACCCTCAGGGACGTGCGCGCGTTCCAGCTTGCGGCGCTGGTTATGAATGAGGCCCTTAAGCGCGCAGGGGTTGCGGGCGGCGCGTTGGACGACGTTATATTCGGCGATTGTATCCAGACCTCGGATGAAGCGAACACGGCGCGTACGGCCGCGCTCAAGGCCGGAATACCCATGGAGGTGCCGGCGACCACGATCCAGCGGCAATGCGCCTCTGGGATGCAGGCGCTCATTTTTGCCTCGCAGCAGATCAAGTGTGGCGACTCGGAGATCGTGCTCGCGGGCGGTGTGGAATCGATGAGCAATGCCCCCTATGTTTTAAAGAAGGCCCGCTGGGGCGCACGGCTCCAGCATGCGGAAATGACTGACACGATGTGGGAGCTCCTTCATTCGGGCAGCGGCCTGCTTGGTGAGGCATTTATCATGGGACAGACGGCGGAAAACCTCGCGGAGAAGTACTCGATAACCCGCGATGAGCAGGACCAGGTCGCGTTCGAGAGCCACCAGAAGGCGATCGCCGCGATAGACGGCGGCAGATTCAAGGACGAGATCATCCCGGTTCCCATCCCCCAGCGCAAGGGTGAGCCCAAGATGTTCACCACCGATGAACACGCACGCCGCGACATCACCAGGGAGAGTCTCGCTGCGCTCAAGCCGGTCTTCAAAAAGACGGGTACCGTCACGGCCGGAAATTCGTCGGGATTGAATGACGGCGCCGCGGCAATGGTCGTTACCTCGATTGCTAAGGCCAAGGAACTGGGGGCCAAGCCGCTCGCGAGGATAGCGGGGAACGCCATCGCAGGGGTTGAACCGCACCTGATGGGTTACGGCCCGGTGCCCGCCATTCAGAAACTTCTCAAGAAAACGGGAAAAAAGCTTTCCGACATCGATCTCATCGAGTGTAACGAGGCGTTCGCCGCCCAGTACCTGTCCGTCGAGAAGGGACTGGGACTGGACCGGACTAAGGTCAACGTGAACGGATCGGGTATCGCGCTGGGACACCCGGTGGGGTGCACGGGCGCACGCCTCGTGATCTCGCTCATCAACGAGCTCGCGCGCAGGAATAAGACGTATGGTATCGCAACCCTGTGTGTCGGCGGAGGGATGGGGGCGGCTGTCCTCATCGAGCGGCTCTAAGGCTGCCCGGGTTTTCGGTCAGTCAGGGCGCGCATGTAAGGCGCCTTTTTCCGGGAAACGGTCCCTGTTCGGGATCGTTTCCCGTTTATCGGCCGTGCAGGATTCTCCGTGATTTTTTCAATGCATTTCCTTGGGGGCGGGACGCCGAAATTCCGTGATGCAGGCGGATTTTTAACGGCGATACGCGTGGAATGACTGCGAGTCAATATCGGTCCCCAACCCCGGATTTAAATATTTCCGTTTCATTCGGCAGCTCAGGGGTGAATGGACCGGCACACCTTGCATTTGGGGTTCCTCGAAATTGAGATCGAAGCCCAGCGGATCTCCGCACCGTCCCAGAACAGCAGACGGTTGGCCAGGGTCGTCCCCAGCCCGGTAATATATTTTATCGCCTCAAGGGCCTGCAGGGAGCCGAGTATGCCCGCGGTGGCGCCCAGAACCGGCACCGCTTTTTTGCCGGGGCTTTCGGGCTGGAAACAGGCAAGGCAGGGGGTGAGGGGCGGCTGGAGGAACGTCACTTGGCCCTGCATGCCCTCGATCCCCGCGTGGACAAGCGGTATTCCCTCGCGCACTGAAACCAAATTAAGTATGTGGCGTGTTTCGAAATTATCGAGGCAGTCCATGATGAGCCCGGCGCCGCGTATAAGCGATGCGGCGTTTTTCTTCGTGATTTTTTCCCTGACCGGAACGATGCTGATCTCCGCATTGAGCGCCGAAAGCGTTTTAAACGCTGAATCGGATTTAGGGGTTCCGATACGCGAAAAATCGTGAAGGAGCTGGCGGTTTAGATTGGTGATCTCGACTGAATCGGAATCACAGACGATGATCGTCCCCACCCCCGCGGCCGCGAGATATAAGGACACGGGGCTTCCCAGCCCGCCGCAGCCTGCAATGAACACCGTGGCGCGTGCAAGCTTTTCCTGTGCTGCCTCGCCCCACCCGGGGATAATCATCTGGCGCGCGTAGCGCGCGCGGTCCTGAGCGGTAACCATGTTTCTCCTCCTGGCGATCCTGATCTCTATCCTGATTATCTCCTTTCGAAGGATGTTCAACCCGATTTTTCGACCGGGGCGCCAAATATCGGAAAAAAATCTGGACGATCGGGCACCGATGTTTTATATTTATCCAATTATAGAGTGGAGGAGCGGAGAATGCAGGACAAGATAACCGGCGCTATGACGTTCGGAGAACTTATAAAGGCGTTTCCACAGGCTGGGGGGGTTCTCGCCGGCTATGGGTTGCATTGCATCGGGTGCCATATCGGGATATACGAAACCATCGAGCAGGGGGCGCGTGCTCACGGGCTTCAGGACGGGGAGATCAGCAAGATGCTGGGGGAACTGAACCAGATAGCGGGCTGACGGTTTATCCAGGATAAAAACGAAAAGCTACCTGAACAGGTAGCTTTTTTGGTGAGGGATGGATTCGAACCATCGAAGGCATCGCCGTCAGATTTACAGTCTGATCCCTTTGGCCGCTCGGGAACCTCACCTCGCGATAGCTGGCGAGAGGAATTGAACCCCCAACAAGCTGATTACAAATCAGCTGCTCTACCGATTGAGCTACGCCAGCAGCCTTGAATTAAACCTTCATAAGCGAACGCAGGGCAGTGTCAATGTTTTTTTTAGATGGCGTTCGAAAAAGACCCGGCACGACCCGACTCTCCGGATACGGCGGGGCATGTGCTACTCAGCCATTTCGTTCGGAAGATGTCCGGGGCAGTTCCCGTATCGGCGCAAAGGCCGAAACGCGCCCGGAGGGGGAGATCAAATATTAATGCGGGGCCACCTTATATGATTGACAGGCCTGTCGTGTGAATGATCTCATGATATTCTTGTACCTGCAGCAAGAGCCTTGATAAACAGGTAATTCGATGAACATACGTAATTGTATCTGCGCGCTTCTTTTTTGCGTCATGACCGGCCTTACCGCGAATGCCCAGGAGCGCCAGGTTTCGCTCGAAGAATGCATCGCAATGGCCATGGAAAACCATCCCGAGATCCGGATTTCCCTGGAGGAATCGAAAAAGGCGGAAGCGAGCTATGGCGTGTCAAAGGCGCCGAACAGCGTTATCGTGAACGGTGAAGTGAAAACCGTGGAAATCCTGAAAACCGGCAAGTCCACCGGCAATTTCAATGTTCCGGGCAAGGATACCAGCATAGGGTTATTCGCGGGCGCAACGGCCGCGTACAATATTTATGACGCCACGAAGGGCGAAAAACAGATGATGGCCCGCCTGGGCATTTCGCTGGCGCAGATAAACCAGTTGCGTATAAAATCAAAGGTACTGCTGAACGTGAAGGTTGCCTATTACGACTTCCTTTTCGCGCGCCAGTCCGTGGCCCTCAAGGATGATCTGCGGGGGAAGTACGGCACGAAGCTCGATAAGACCCGGATGCTCTTTCGAAACGGCCAGCGTCCCATACTCGACGTCACGAAAGCGGAGGTGGACCTGGCGAACGCCAACCTCGATTACGAGCGTGCGATCAACCTTGAAAGCTTTGCGCGCACGGAGCTCTTGACCGCAATAGGCGTCCCCGGGGAGGATTTCACGGTAGTCCCCATCCCGGTGGATTCGCTCCCTGAATTACGATTCACGCTGGACCAGTTGTACGATATCGCCGAAGACGAGTATCCGGAAATACGGATTGCGCGGCTCAACCGCACGATCCAGAAAATAAATATCGACGCTGAGAAGGCGAACAGAAATCCGTCCGTAGACGTGGTTACCGCGTTCGGCATGGAAAACCGGAACTTGCAGGGACAAGGGGGCATCCAGGACAACCTGGGGCCGGATAAATGGAAGCCTACTTTTCACGTTGCGCTCCAGGCCAGGATGCCCCTATACTCCGGGGGCCTGATAAGCGGACGGATCGATTCGGCCAAGGCGGACTACCGCAAGACCTTTTATGCCGAGCGTCAGGTAACGGTAACGAACAGGGCGCTGATACAAAATTTCATACAATCCATGGCGGAGCTGAAGAGACAGGTGGAACTTGCGAAGCTCATGAAGGTAAACGCCGAAAACCATGTTAAGCTCGCCACGAAGAGTTATGAAAACGGTCTGGGCTCGCAGCTGGACCTGCAGGATGCCGAGTCCTCCCTTATCAATGCGGACCTGTATTCCTATAAGGCCCGCTATGACTATCTCATCGCATTGGCGAGGCTGGCCAATTCCGTGGGCGTGAAAGAGGAGCAATTATGCAAATAATCGATTCGCTGAAAAATCTTGCCCGCCGGCGCGTCATGCTTGGAATAATCGTGCTCGGCATCTGCGTGCTGGTATTCATCCTGACCCGATCTTGTAGCGGGACCGGTGACATGGTCTACCAGTATGATACCGTCTCGAAGGGCGAGGTGCTCAAGTCCATCTCGGTTACGGGGACCCTTGACGTGGTGAATTCCATAATGGTGCTTTCTAAAATCAATGGGGTGGTGAGCCAGGTGCTCACCGATTATAACCAGAGAGTGGGGAAATACCAGCTGCTCGCGACCATCGACTCATCGGAGCTCGACCAGCAGGGGATGAGGGTCGCGGCGCAATTGGAGAGGGCGCGCCTTGACCTTGAGGGCGCGCAGATGGACCTGGCCACCAGGAAAAGGCTTTTTGGCGAAAACCTCATCTCGCAGAAGGACCTGGAGCAGGCCGAGCTCAATTTCAAGAAGATCCAGGCCGCCCTCCAGCAGTTTCAGATTGAATATGATATCGTGATGAGCAACAAGGGGAACACTACCATCCTCTCTCCCACGGAGGGAACCGTGATCTCGGTCGATATACGGCCGATGGACGTGGTGACGGTGAGTAAGAAACTCTTCGTGGTCGCCGCGGACTTGCGGAAGATGAGTCTCACTATCAATGTGGATGAATCCGACATCGGGAAGATACAGAAAGGCCAGAAGGTTACGTTTACCGTAAGCGCATATCCCAACGACACCTTCGAGGGAAAAATCGACCAGGTTCGATTCAGTCCCATAACGGTGGGAGGCTTGGTTGTCTACCAGGCAGTGGTGAACTGCGATAATAACGATCTCAAACTCAAACCGGGAATGACGGCGACGGCGGTGGTCATCGTCGCGCAGAAAAAAAACGTGTACAGGGTCGCCAACCAGGCCTTCGTAGTGAATCCTGCCGGCTCGGAAGGCGAACCCGGTAAAAAGTATCTCTGGAAAAAGCAGGGCGCGGCCATGGAAGCTTCACCGATAAAGCGCGTCGAGGTCAAGCCGGGGCTTGTGGGAGACAGCTTTACAGAGATCGAATCCGGCCAGCTTAAGGAAGGCGACGAGGTCCTGATCAGGATGGACAAAAAGCTCAAGGTCAAGGACAAGATATAAGGGACGGCATGCGCGACAAGGTCATAGAAATCCGCGACCTGGTAAAGACCTACCAGCTGAGCGAGGAGGTGAGCGTCAAGGCACTGCGGGGAATTTCGCTTACGGTCGAGCGCGGTGAATTCGTCGCGATCATGGGCGCCTCCGGTTCCGGAAAATCGACGCTCATGAATATAATCGGCTTCCTCGACACGCACACCTCCGGCACGTACATCCTTGACGGCGTCAATGGCATGGCGCTTGACGACGATCAGAAGGCGGAGATCCGCAATCTCAAGATAGGGTTCGTCTTCCAGGGATTCAACCTGCTCTCCCGAACATCGGCGCTGGAAAACGTGGAGCTTCCCATGATGTACCGCCACGACATGCAGCCCCGCGAGATGAAGCGCAAGGCGAATGAATTGCTCGGCCTGGTGGGTCTCCAGGGCAGGGAACACCATCATCCCAATCGGCTGTCCGGCGGCGAGCAGCAGCGCGTCGCGATCGCGCGCTCGTTGATTAACGACCCCGCCATCATACTCGCCGACGAGCCCACCGGCAACCTGGATACGAGGAATTCGGACGAGGTGATGGGCATATTCACGCGGCTTAACCGTGAAACGGGAATCACGATTATCCTGGTGACCCACGAGCCGGATGTCGCGGCCTTTACCGATCGCAAGATCGTATTCAGGGACGGCCACATAATCGACGATGCGCCGATACCGAAGACCAGGGTCGCCGCCAAAACGGGAAAGAGGCGTTCATGAATTTCCAGAACCTTATGCATACGGCCGTCCGCTCCCTGAGCCGGAACAAGATGCGTTCGGCGCTCACGAGCCTTGGCGTCATTATCGGCGTCGCTTCGGTGATAATGATGGTGGGCATCGGGAACAGCGCCCGCGTGGCCGTCCGGGAAAAGATATTCACGTACGGCTCCAACGCGATGGGGCTCGAAAGCAAGAAGAAGAGTTTCACCGTAAAGGATATAGATGATATCAAGCGCGCCGTTTCTTCCATCAAATACATCTCTCCCATGGTCGGGCGCGCGATCGTGAACACCAAGTACCAGGGCGTGCTTCTGCAAAGCCGCATCCGGGGCGTGAATAACGACTTTTTCAGGATTAAGGAATGGCCGCTCCTGCTCGGCAGATATTTTACCGACATCGAGATACTCTCTCGTGAAAAGGTGGTGGTCATAGGCAACACGGTCCGTGTGGAGCTTTTCGGGGCTGTCAACCCGATAGGCAAGGTCATCCAGGTCAATAATATTCCGTTTCAGGTGATCGGCTGCCTGGCGGAACAAGGCCAGGCATTCTCCGGAAGGGACCAGGATAACGTACTGGTAATGCCGTATACTACCGCGTCCGTAAAAATCGTGGGAAGGAACGATTTCAACGAGATATTCATCGCCAGCTTCAATGAGCGCATGGTGGAAAAAACGGAAAACGAGGTGCGCAGCTTTATCCGCACGGACAGGGGACTCGCGGCGGGGGTGCCCGACGACTTCACCATCACGACGAGCAAGGAGCAGCTCCAGATGGCGGAGTACATCTCCCAGACGCTTGCCATGCTCCTCGCGGGGATAGCCTCGATTTCCCTCGTGGTGGGCGGCATCGGCATCATGAATATCATGCTGGTGTCGGTGAGCGAGCGCACCAGGGAGATAGGGATACGGATGGCGATCGGGGCCAAGAAGCGCGACATCCTGGTTCAATTCCTGATCGAGGCGGTGACCCTGAGCTCGGGCGGGGGAATCGTGGGCATTCTCATCGGGTTGGGCGTATACTACGCGATCGCCCTTGGCGTGGGCTGGGAGTTCCTGTTCTCCACGTTCTCGGTGCTGGTGGCGTTCCTTTTCTCCTGCGCGGTGGGCATCTTTTTCGGGTACTACCCGGCCAGCAAGGCCTCGAAGCTCAAGCCCATAGATGCGTTGCGCTACGAATAGTCAACAAATTTTATGATTTAATATATTAATTTGTATCAACCCCCCTTTTTCCACTCTTGCACCGTATGAAAAATATTTCCATTACGCTATTAAGACATAATTCGGAAACGGCCGATATTTAAACTGGTTCAGGCCGGGTCGTCACGGGTTTTCGAATCGTTCGCCGAACCATGAGCGCGACCCCCCGGACGTTGAATACCGGGGAATTCCCAGCGGCGCGCGTCAATAGCGATGGCTTATTTATCCCAGTGGAGGGGCTATCTTGAAGGATATCCAGGCACTCAAAAAATTCAAACGCTTCCTGCAGACCGAAAAAGGCCTTTCGGCGAACTCGATCTATTCCTACACGTATGACTTGAAAAAATTCAGCGAATTTCTTTCGAAGACCAATAAGGACATACTTGCCGCGACCCACGAGGACGTCCAGAAATTCCTGAAATTCGAGAAAACAAAGAAGCACAATTCTTCGCGCACGCTCGCGCGCTCCCTGGCCGCAATACGCCAGTTTTACAATTTCGTGTCCGATACGATGGGGAGCATGGAGAATCCCGCGAGCAAGATCGGCACACCGCAGGTGGAAAAGTCGCTTCCCGATTTCCTGACCGAAAAGGAAATCGAAACGCTGTTCGTCTCGATCTCCGAGGGGGACCCCTACGGGCTCAGGGACAAGGCCATCTTCGAGCTCCTGTATTCGTGCGGGCTGCGCATCTCCGAGGCGGTGGAGCTGGCGCTGTCGGACATGGATTTCGAAAACAGGTTCATACGCGTGAAAGGTAAGGGCGACAAGGAGCGCATGGTGCCCTTTGGCGACGAGGCGATGCGGCTCCTGAAAAAATATATAAAGGATTCGCGGTCCGATATACTCGGGGAGCGTCTGAGCGATTACGTGTTCATCAGCAAGAAGGGCTCCATGCTGAACCGAAAATCGGTATGGAGGCTGCTGAAGGGCTACGTCGAAAAGCTCGAGATAAGGAAGAACATCACCCCGCACACCCTGCGCCATTCGTTCGCGACGCATCTGGTCGAAAACGGCGCCGACCTGCGCTCGGTCCAGGAGCTGCTGGGGCATACCGATATTTCCACCACGCAGGTGTACACGCACCTCGCGCGCAAAGAGCTGCAGAAAATACACAAGAAGTACCACCCCAAGGGATGATGTCGCCGATGCCACCCTCCGCGCGAAGAACCATCTCCCGTTTCGGCAAGGCCGGGGCGCTGTGCGCGGCGGCGCTGTTCATGCTGTCGGCGTGCACGCCTTCGCGCGCATTTCTGCTGAAGCAGAGTATGGCCGTGGGCGCCGACAAGAATTACGTGCGCGTGCTCGTCGCGAATTCCACCGAGAGGGTGCTTGTATCGGCGCAGGCCAGGATGCGCATCAGCGACCTGAAGACCCGCAAGGTCAGTTATGACGGGCAGGGAACGCAGGTGTATTTCTACCCGGAAAAGGTGATCACCCCCGTCGTCGTGGAATCCTGGGGCTCGCCGGTGTGCCTGAATGGAACCTGTTACCGCGGCATGATCGAGCTTCACAACGTGCTGGGACGCATCTACGCGGTCAACGTCGTGACCATGGACGAATACCTGAGCGGCGTCGTTCCCAAAGAGGTGTCCCCCGCCTGGAGCGACGAGGCCATAAAGGCGCAGGCGGTAGCCGCGCGGACCTATGCGTATTTCCACATGCTTGAAAAGAAGGACGCCATTTTCGACATGGACGCGACTGTACACTTCCAGGTTTACGGCGGATATTCGGCCGAGAACGAGCGCACGACCCATGCGGTCACGGCGACATCCGGGGAAATCGCGGCGTTCGACAACAAGCCCATACTCGCTTTTTTTCACTCGACCTGCGGCGGCGCCACGGCGGACGACAAGCTCGTGTGGGAAGGCGGGGACAAGGCGTATATCGCCGGCGTGAAATGCGAGTTCTGTAAAAATTCGCCGCACTTCTCGTGGGACGAGTCCCTCACGCTGTACGAGATGCGCCATTACCTGGAAAAAAAGTACAAGGGTATCGGGACGATAACGGGATTGAGCTTCCGGAAGTCCGCGGGTCGGGTCGTATCGGTGACGGTGAGCCACAAGAACGGGCGCCTGGTCGTCACGGGCAACGAGTTCAGGCTGCTCTTCCCGGGTAAAAAGATCAAGAGCACCTGGTTCGACGCGGTGAAGACGCGGGACGGCCTTGCGCTGCACGGGCACGGCTGGGGACACGGCGTGGGCATGTGCCAGTGGGGCGCCCTGGGAATGGCGGAAAAAGGGGCCGGGTACAGGGAAATATTAAAGTACTACTACCGCGGTATCCAGATAATAAATATCGGCGGCAGCGCGGCGCAGGGAACGCGCCCCAGGCGCGAAACCGGGGCCGGCGCGAATATTTCCTTGACCGAACCCGACGCATAGTCTTATCTGTCCCGCATCACCTGTCCATTCGAGCAGCACATGCCGGAAAAATCCATGTATACCCTGAGCGATTTTCAATTCGACCTTCCCGACGAGCTTGTCGCGCAGCATCCCGCCGAAGCCCGCGAGCAGTCGCGCCTTTTCGTCCTCCGACGGGAGCCACCGGCGTTCGAGCACGCGGGTTTCCACGAACTGGGGTCGTATCTGCGCCCCGGGGACGTGCTCGTGTTCAACGACGCGCGCGTGATACCCGCGCGGCTTTTTTTCAGGCGCGCCACCGGCGCCCGGGTGGAAATCATTCTCGCGTCGCGCCTGGATTCGCTTCGCTGGCACGCGCTCGCGAACAGGACGAAGCGCCTGAAGCCGGGGGAGACGCTGGTGTGCGAGGGAGACCCGGGCGTCACGGTTACCGTGCGCGGGAGGGCCGGCGAGTACATCGAGGTTGAGACAAGCCGGGAGTTCGACGACGCGCTGCTCGAGCGCATCGGCGCCATACCCCTTCCGCCGTATATAAGGCGCCCGTGGCGGAGCGAAGACCGCGATCGCTACCAGACGGTGTATGCGCGCGCGACGGGCGCCGTGGCCGCCCCAACGGCTGGCCTGCATTTTACGACCGGGATGCTGGAATCGCTACGCGCATCCGGCGTGGAAACGGTGTTCCTCACGCTGCACGTTTCATGGGGGACATTCCAGCCCGTGCGCACGGAGGACCTGTCACAGCATAAAATGCACCGCGAGCGGTATGCGCTATCCGCGGAATCGGCCGGCAGGATCAACGCCGCGCGAAGGGATAAGAGGCGGGTGATCGCGGTGGGGACCACCTCACTCCGGGTGCTCGAGGCGAGCCTGCGGGACGGCATGAACGAGGCGGGGGAGGGGGAGACAGATATTTTCATCTACCCGCCCCGGCGCGCGCTCTCCGCGGACGGGCTTATCACGAACTTTCACACGCCGGGCTCCACGCTCCTCATGCTCGTGTCATCGTTCGCGGGATACGACACGGTGCGGGCGGCATACGGGGAGGCCGTCCGGATGCGCTACCGGTTTTTTTCCTACGGTGACGCGATGCTCATTCTTTGATAAACCCCTTCCCGCGACACATTTTTTCGGCCATCCTTCAAGACTGCTTGACAAAAACGCGCGCTTTGAGGCCATATAGGTTGCACGAACGCATGACCGCGCGTTCGGGTCCCTCTTATGAACAGCGATATCTCGATAATGACAGAACTCCAGCGATACTGGGACTCGGTGCTCCGGGGGCGCGAGGAAATGGAAAAGTGCGCGAAGTCGATCCGTCACTGGCGCGCGCGCATGGACGACGGAACGGCGGGGCTGGCCGCGCTCGATGAAGAGATCAAGGCGTTGAAAACCGAGATTGGCCGCAAGGAGCTCGATCTCGCGGACCGGGACGGCAAGGCGAAAAAACTCGCCCAGCGAAGGGACATGCTCAAGACGGAGAGAGAGCTGGAGGCGCTGGGGCACGAGGTCGCCGCGATCAACGCGGAGCGGGGCGCGCTGGAAGAGGATTTGATCCGGCTCATGGATACGCTGGACGGGAGGAACGCCGCGCGCGTGACCGCGGCCCGGGATCTCGAGGAACTTTCCGCCCAGTCGGGCAAGGACATCGCCATGCTCGGGGAGCGCGCCGCGCGGTTCGAGAAGACGATCGCGGAGAACCAGGGGAAATTCGACGCGCTTCTGCCCACGCTGGGCGCGGCGTTCCGCGCGAAGTTCCAGAAGCTTACCCTTTCACCTAACGGCATCGCCGTCGCGCGGGTGGAGGGGGAGACCTGCGGGGGCTGCCGCATGCAGATACCCGCGCACGTGGCGCAGGACGCCTCCAGGGAAGACCGCATCGTGAACTGCACGAATTGCGGAAGATTCATCTACAGGTAGGAAACACGGATATGCTGTTAAGTATAGACAAGGTCCTGCAGCTCCTCGCGGAGGGCAAGACGACCCAGAAGATCGCCGAAATCGCGAACGTTGATAACGACGATGTGGTGAGGATCATCGAAGACGCGCGCGCGCTCCTGGACATGCACGACAAGGCGCGCGTGCGCAAAAAGGTGATATTCAAGAAACGCCCGCATATCGACGCGGATGCACCGGCTGAGCTACCCGGCGCGGAAGAGGAAGAGAACGCGCTGCTCAGGGATATCTTCGAGGGCGCCGAGCTCTCGGCGGTGCCGTTCGAGTCGCAGCTCGTCATAAACGCGGACGGCGCGTCCCGCGGGAACCCGGGCCCCTCGGGGATCGGGATCGTCATCTGCGACGGCGACGACCGCCAGGTGGGCAAGGTTTCCGCCTATATCGGCGAAAACACCAACAATTTCGCCGAGTACTCCGCCATAATCCGGGCGATGAAGATCGGCCTGTACTACAAGGCGCGCGCCCTGAGAATCCGCACCGATTCCGAGCTGGTCGTGAAACAGATCAAGGGCGAGTACAAGGTAAACAACGAGAATATCCGGCCCCTTTACGAGGAGGCGGTACGGCTCAAAAAACTGATCGGGAACTGCAAGATCGAACACGTTACCCGCAACTATAACGACAAGGCCGATTTCCTGGCGAAAAAGGCCGCCTCGTCCGGCGGCGCCGAGCGGCGCTGATCCCCCCTTCGCGATGAAAGACCACTGGCGCTACACGGACCCGGACCCGGAGCTTGTCCGCTCGTTTTCGGAGTTTTTCTCGATCGACGAGACCATGGCGGGACTGCTCGCGGCGCGCGGCGTCACGAGCATCCACGAGGCGCACGAATACCTGAATCCCCGCATAAGCTCCCTTGAAAGCCCGTTTAGAATGAAGGGAATGTACGAGGCTGTCGCGCGCATCCGGCGTGCCGTCGAATCGGCGGAGACGATCGGCATTTTTGCCGACTCGGACATAGACGGCCTCACCTCGCTCGCGATACTGATACGCCTGCTGGAAAAGATCGGGCATCGCGTGATGCCGCCGCCGCGGCGCTATCCCGCCGGGGACGACGACTACGGTCTCACGAGGGAGGTGGCCGACGGGCTCGCCGCGGAGGGCGTCACGCTTCTCGTGACCCTGGATTCGGGGATACGCGACATCGAAGAGATACGTTATGCGAAATCCAGTGGCATGGACGTCATCGTGTGCGATCACCACGAGCAGGGCGGGGAGCTCCCGGACGCCATAATCGTGAACCCGAAGCAGAAGGGGTGTCCTTACCCCTTCAAGGAGCTCGCCGGGGTCGGGGTTGCGTTCAGGCTCTGCCACGCGGTGCTCGCGAGCTACCTACAGAGGCATAATCGGACCTACCTTGTGTGCGCCGCGGAAGGCCCGGGCGTATATTCGACCATGGTAAGGAACCGTATCGCGGAGGAGACGCGCTTCCATGCGACCCCCGGTGAAATGGCCGCCGCGGGTTTGCCGCCGTTCGACGAGGCGTTCGTGTTCGGTTCGCCGGAGGAGGTGGAGCGCATCCGGGGGCTCTTCCCCGGGACGGTGGTGCGCGATCTCATCGAAACCGAGCGCGGGTCTCGCGACGCAGCGCCCGGTGCGGGCCGGGGGTCCATGGATATCTGCGATTCCCCGCTCGCGCACGCCCTGGCGCTCTATAACGCCCACGAGTACGCCTCGTCCTCGAAGCTTGCCGCGTTCCTTGAGTCGGTGACCGACCTCGTGGCGCTGGGGACCATAGCGGACATCGTCCCGCTGCGCGGGGAAAACCGCACCCTGGTGAGCGCGGGACTGGAGGCCTTTTCCACCACGACGCACCGGGGACTCCAGGTGCTCAAGAACATGTCATGGCCGCCCGGTTCCCGGGACACGGGAAAGAAGGCGCCGCAGCCCCTCAGGGCGAAACACGTGGCGTGGAACATAGCCCCGCTGCTCAATACGCCCGGGAGATTCGGGCAGGGAAGGCTCACCGCCGATTTTTTCCTCGAGACGGACGAGGCCAGGCTCGCCGCGGTGATTGCCGACATCATGAAGCTGAACGAGGAGCGGCGCGTGCTTCTCACGGGACTGTGCGACGACTTCCGCGCGCGGGTGGAGCAGGGGAAATTCCTGGCGGGGGAATCCCTCATCTTCGTCGACGAAGGGGAGATCCCCGACGGAATGTGCGGTCTCGTGGCGAGCCGCCTCGCGGACGCGTTCGGCAAGGCGGTGATCACGATATCCGGCAGGGTCAGGAACGGGCTCGTGAAGGGATCGGGGCGCGTGAACGGCAGCTTCAACTTTTTCGAGCGGGTGGAGCCCCACGGCGCGCTCTTCGAGCGCCTGGGGGGGCACGCGCAGGCGTTCGGGTTTTCGGCGAGGCCCGATTCGCTGCCCGAGATTCGCGACCGGATCGCACGGAGCCTCGGGGGCTTCAGGGAATCCGAGGCGCTTCGGGGGCTGCATATCGACGCGGAGCTGTCCCTGGACGCGGTCACCGCGAAGCTCGTGCGCGATCTCGCGCTTTTCGAGCCTTACGGCCACATGAGCGAGGAGCCGCTTTTCCTCACCAGGAATGTCGAGGTCGATTTCCGCTCCTTTGGCGGGAAGGGGACGCACGGGAAATTCCTGTTCCCGCACAATCCGGGAATCGAAGCGGTCGGGTGGGGGATGGCGGAACGGATGAAGGAGGCGGCCGGGGGCCCGATAGACCTGGTGTATCGCCTGGAACTCAATGAATACGGGGGCCGGTCCAACCCGCGCATGCTCATCGTGGATTTTGACGCGCGGGCGCGGCCCTGAGGGTTCCGTCCCGGTACAAATCCGAACCGGCCCCTGCATCCGGGCCTTGAAAAAAATACTTGATTGTAGCGTTATTATGGTATCACAATGATCAAGGATTATAGAGCGTGGCATCAAACAGCTCACGGGGATCGATCGGGGACAGGATATGAATATTGAGATTAAAGACCAGGACGGACAGGTCAACGTCGTAGTAAACGGCGATATCGAGATGATGACGATCAAGGAATTCAAGGAGAAGCTTCTCAATATCGGGCAAACGGTCGACAAGGATATCGAGCTCGATCTTTCGAACGTCGAATATATCGACTCCTCGGGCATAGGCGTGCTGGTAAGCTTATTGAAGCTGCAGAAGAAAAAAGGCAAGACGCTCAAAATCCGCAAGATGAGCTCCAAGGTCATGAACGTACTCAAGCTCTCCTCCCTCTCCGACATGTTCGAGTTCTAATCCGCCGTCATGAACATCCGGGTGGGGATCGGCTATGATGCGCACGCGTTCGCCGATAACCGCCCGCTCTACCTGGGCGGGACACTCATCGACTTCCCCCGGGGCCTCGCCGGGCATTCCGACGCCGACGTACTCATACATGCGATCATAGACGCCCTCCTGGGCGCCGCGGGACTGGGCGATATCGGGCATCTGTTTCCCGACTCGTCCGCCGAATTCAAAAACATCCGCAGCACCGTTCTCCTCGAGCGGGTGTCCGATGCGCTTACCGCCGCCGGGGTGCGCATCCTCAATATCGATTCCGTCGTCGTATGCGAGTCGCCTAAAATCGCCCCCCACCGGGAGCGCATGAAGGACGCGCTCTCGAGATCGCTGGGAGGACTGGCGGTATCGGCGATCGGGATCAAGGGCAAGACCACCGAGGGTCTCGGGTTCACGGGAAGGGGCGAGGGAATCACCGCGCATGCGATAGCGCTCGTGAGCCTTGACGGCGCCGATGCGCCCCCCAAATAATTTATTGACCCCCTAAATATCCGTTGACAGCGCCGCGAATGCGGGTGTTTTCATAAATCGTTTGCCGGCGGGCCTTCGCCGAGATTCCAATTCCCGGGTGTGCGTCATGATCAAGAACGATATCGAGCTCCTTGTCCGCGGCGCGGAGGAAATCATCCCGCTGGACGAGTTCCAAAAAAAGCTTGAGCGCTCGGAGAGGGAGCAGAAGCCGCTCATCGTCAAGGCCGGCTTCGATCCCACGGCGCCCGACATCCACCTGGGACACGCGGTCCTATTGCGCAAGATGCGGCACTTCCAGCAGATGGGCCACACGGTGATCTTCCTCATAGGCGACTTCACCGGCATGATAGGCGACCCCTCGGGCCGCTCGGTGACGCGCAAGCCCCTCACCCGCGAACAGGTCCTGGAAAACGCCGAGACCTACAAGCGCCAGGTGTACAAGATACTGGACAGGGAGAAGACGAAAGTCGTTTTCAATTCCGAGTGGTGCTCCCCCATGACCTTCACCGACGTGCTGGGACTTACCGCCAAATATAACGTCGCCCGGATGCTCGAACGCGACGATTTCGCGAACCGCCACAAGGCCGGGGTGCCCATCACCATCCTCGAATTCATGTACCCGCTGGTTCAGGGATACGATTCGGTCGCGCTCAAGGCGGATATCGAGCTTGGGGGGACGGACCAGAAGTTCAACCTGCTCGTGGGGCGCGATCTGCAGAGGGAATACGGGCAGGAGCCCCAGGTGATCATGACGGTTCCCCTTCTCGTGGGCACCGACGGCGTGCAGAAGATGAGCAAATCCCTGGGCAATTATATCGGCATCAACGAATCGCCCCGGGAGATATTCGGCAAGGCCATGTCGATATCGGACGACATCATGTTCCCCTACTTCCGGCTGGTGACCGACGTGCCCATGGCCGAGGTGGAGGCGCTGGAAAAGGCCGTGAAGGACGCCTCGATGCATCCCCGGGACGCCAAGGTCAGGCTCGCGAAGGAGATATGCGCCGAATACTACGACCGGGACTCGGCCGATCGCGCGGAGGCCGAATTCAACAAGATATTCGTCAAAAAGGACCTTCCCGATGAGATAGAGGATTTCGTAGTGCCCGCGGACGAGATCAAGGAAGGAAAAATCTGGATCGTGAAGGCGCTGGTCCTCGCGAAGCTCGCCCAGTCGAGCGGAGAGGCGCGCAGGCTCATCAAGGGCGGGGGCGTGTACGTGGACGGGGACAAGGTGGCCTCCGAGGAGCACGGGCTTGCCATGCCGGGTGAATATATCGTTAAAGTCGGAAAAAGAAGGTTCGTGAGGGTAAAGGGCTCCTAGCCTTTTTTTGTAACCCTCCACTCATCCCTATGTCAGATTCCCATGATATCCAGGTGCTCGACAGGGTCCTCGCGGGCGATACCGAGGCCTTTGCCGGGATCATCGAGAAGTATCAGTCGATGGTGTACCGATATGCATATTCCAGGGTGCACAACCGCGATGAGGCCAGCGATATCACGCAGGAGATTTTCATGATGGTTCTTGAATCCCTATCGACGTTCCGGCGGGAGTCGAAGTTTTCGACATGGTTTTACAGCATCATGGTGAACTATTGCCGGAATTACCGGAAAAAGGCGGTACGGTATGCGGCGCTCTCGCTCGCGCGGGGAGAGGGCGAGGACGAGTTCGAGATCCAGATCGCCGACGAGCGGCAGAATCCCGAGGCGGAGGTCATCACCAACGATTCCCTGCGCATTGTAAAGGAGGAGCTGTACGCCCTTCCCGACGACTACCGCGAGATTCTCATCCTCCGGGATATAGAGGGGATGGCGTATAATGAAATCGAAAAGGTCCTGGGCATAAACCTGTCGAACGTAAAGGTAAGGATTCACCGGGGCAGGGAACTGCTTAAAAAGCGCCTTGGCGCGCGGGGGGTGTTATGAACAAAGAACATATACCCTTTGACGTTCTTTCGGAGATGCACGACCATCTTCTCACCCACGGGGAAGAGGAGCGGGTTCGCGCGCACCTGCGCGTGTGCGCGGAGTGCCGTGGGGAGTTCGAGGGGATAGGGCGCATGATCGCGATGGTCTCGTCCCTGTACCGCCTGCACCCGGTGGGGGAGCGCGATCTCCTGCGCGCGTCCATGAGGCGCGTCCGGCGAAGGCAGAGAATGTACGCCCTCAAGCGCTTCATCCCCACCTCCGCAGTGGCCGCGGTGATCATACTCGCCCTGAGCGTGGACCATATCAGCATGAAACAGGAACAAGCCCCCAGGGACCTCGCGATCAGGCAGCCCCGCGAGGGAGCACGGCAGGATTTCCCGCGGTTCGAGGTCCGCGAACTTTCGGGGGCCTATGATTCCATGCGGACGCTTTCCATGCTGAAAAGGAACAATGCGCGCATAATAACCGTTTCGGATTCCGCGATCGAGGGGGAAATGCCCGCGAACGGATTCGAGGAAGTCGCCCGTGAAATTCATCGCACGCGCTATTACGGCGGGCCTTCGGTGTCAATGAGCAGGAGCGCGAAGATGGGGGCGGGAAAGGAAGCCGCCGACGAGAAGAGAAAGGACAAGGCTATGGAGGAATCCAAGATGGATGCCCCTGCGCCCGAGGTTGAAAAGCCCAAGGGCACCATGGTCAGGTTCAGGATCAATATCCAGTCGCAGTAATCCCTTCGACTCCGCTCAGGGAACGGAGCCCCGCTCGTTGAGCGAAGCCCCGCTCGTTGAGCGAAGCCGAAACGAGCAGGCACCGCCGGTTTCTATCGCTTTTTTGGACGGGCCCCGCCCTTCTTCTCGGCCGGTCTAGCCGTAATCACCCGGGTGATCAGGTCCCGCAATTCTTCGTAAAACTCCTTGAATTCGTCGCGCTTGCGCAGGGGGCGCAGGCGGGGCACCCCGCCGCCGCGGAGCTCCCGGAGATACCCCGTCATCACGTAGATGGGGCCGGTGATGCGATGACTCAGCCGGATGATCACGAATACTACGATGATGGTTTGAAGGAGCGCCGCGAGGACGATGATTTTCAGGACCAGCTCGCTGTTCCTGCGTATCTCGACGAGCTTTTGTATGTTCCCCTTGAAGGTCTGCTGGCCGGTCTTGATCACCGGGTTGTCGGTTTTCTGGAGCGCCGGGGTCGTGAGGAACATCTCGATAATCGCGTCCTGCGTGCCAACGATCTCGTTTATGTAGTTTGCGCTTCGGCGGGCATAGGCGAACAGGATCACGGTGACGATGAGCAGGGTGACGAGCGGGACCAGCGCGATCTTCATCGCAAGGGCGTACTGGAGCCTTTTGTTGAGCACGTAGCGGGTTCTTTTTATCGTCATCGATCTTCCTCCCGGCGGGGATTCGCGCTGAGTATTTTGATTGAAAAATAATGCCTTGATCGCCCATAATGATACGGTCGTTCGCTAAAAGGTCAAGGATTTTGTGCGCGCGAGTTGCCATTGCGCCGCCCGGGGGTAACAGATGTACACACTCAGTCTGGTGGGATCGCTCATCGCTTCAATTCTTCTCCTTTCCTCCGGAATCTTCGTCCTTTACAAGGACTGGAACGACCAGGTAAGCCGCTATTACAGCAATGTCGTGCTGGGCGGATTCCTGATCCTTTCGACGATGTTCATCACTTACGCGTTTCCCGACTCCCCGTATCTCACCCAGATCAACCGGATCACGCAGATCGGCACCTCCATCACATTCAGCGGAATATTCGTACTCGCGTTCGTGTTTCCCAAGCGCGAGAAAAAGTTCCCCTTCAAATATACTGCGCTCATGATCCTTCCCGCATACGCCTCAGGGGGGATCGCCCTGCTGACCGATCTCACGATCACGCGGGCGTATTTCAAGGACGGTGTGCTGGTGCGCGATTTCCAGTTCTTCTACGGCATCTACGCTGCGATCGCGTTCGCCTATATCTTGTTCGGGATCGTCAATTTCACGATCAAGTATATCAGGACCAAGGTCGAGATCTACCGCCTGCAGATGCGCTTCGTGTTCCTGGGAACCGGGGTCGCCATGGCGATCGCCGCCGTGTTCTCGATCATCCTCCCGCGGTTCTTCAATTACGCGGACATGTACGTGCTCGGGCCCTCGCTGGCGTCATTCATCGGAATCGGTTCGCTCTACTACTCCATCATCTCCTACAGCCTCATGGACATAACCACGGCCATCCATAAAACTACGACGTACACCGCTATCTCCGCGGCCATTTTCGGTCCCATATACCTGGTTGTCACGGGCCACCAGGGAAATTTCATGGGCATGAGCGTGCTCCCCGCCTATCTCGTGGCGGGGGCGGTGGTGCTGATATTCCTCCTGTTCTACATTTACGTCCAGCCGGTCATCGACAAGGCGTTCAAGCGCAAACAGTACCTTTTCGAAGAGATCATAGACAGGTTTACGCGGGAGGTGGAGAGCCTCAGGGATTATCGGAGCATTATCCAGCGGTCCGTGGACGTGCTGCAGGAGTCCATGTTTTTAAAATCGGCGGCCTTTATAAGCTATGACCCGGGCACGAGGCGCTACGAGCTTTTCTACCAGAAGGGCGACAAGAACCCGGTCACCCCCCTGGAGCGCGGCTCGAACGTCATCCGGTGGTTCGTGAGGAACCAGGAGATCCTGCACCTGGACCGGATATATACCGACGATAAGAATTTCGCCGATATCCGCGAGGAGTTCCTGGATTTTTTCACCAAGAACGGGATCAAGCTCGTGCTCCCGGTGTATCACGAGAAGCGGGTGCTCGGGTTCATCTGCCTGGGGGACAAGGACTCCCTGGTATCGTTCAAACCTGACGAGATCGAAAAACTCAACACCTTCCTGGGGAGCAGCAATATTCACATCTCGAATGCCCTCACCTACGAAGAATCGAAGCGCCAGCAACTCATCGCGCGCACTCTGGACCTCTCGTCCGAGATTCTCTCCAAGTCGCTGCCCACGGCGCTCCCGAACCTGCTGGGGATCAAGTTTGGCGCGTTCGTGATCCCGCGCTATGGATCGGCGGTCGATTATTTCGATTTCATCCGGCCCGGGAACCAGGGGGTGGGTCTCATCGCGACCGATATTTCCGGCGTGGGAATCAACAGCGCGCTCTACGCCGTCCTGCTTCGCTCCGCCTTCCAGTCCTGTATCGAGGAAGCGCCATCCGCATATTCCGTGATGCAGAAGCTCAATAACGTGATTTTCCGCTATTCGGAAGGCAGCGGGGGGCTTCTCACCGCGTATTACATGTACTACGACCTCCGCTCCATGCGGCTCATTTATTCGAACGCGGGCTTTCCGCCGCTGGACCTTTTCCGCATCGAGAAAAACGATTTCGACGCGCTCGACACCGAGGGTATACCCCTGGGCTACGACCCGACGGCGAGCTACGGGATGGGCCGCACGAATCTTTTACGGGGAGACATAGGCGCGGTGTATTCGAAGGCGCTTATCAGCTCCAAGAACCAGAAGGGCGAGCCGTTCGGACTTTTACAATTGCGCGGCATAATCAGGGATCATCGCGCGGACCGTCCCGATGAGATCGTGGAGGCGATCAAGGAGCGCTTCGTCGCGCACCTGGGCCTCAATTCCCCCGAGGCCGATATCGCGGTGATCCTGTTTAAGATTGTGTAACACGTATATGCAGATTCGCATTATTACTCCGGCACCTCCCGATGGAAATGCCTGTAAATATCCGCGGCGGCCTTTTTGCCCAGGCCCGGGATCGCGGCGAGCTCTTCCACCGACATTTCCTTAATCCGCTCGGGCACCTCGACATTTTTCAGGAGCAGTCTTTTTTTCGCGTCGCCCACGCCGGGGACCTCGTCCAGGAACGAGCGGGTAAGGGAAGCGTCCCGGAGCTTCCGGTGATAGGTCACGGCGAAACGGTGCGCCTCGTCGCGTATCTGCTGGAGTATCCTGAGCGCCGTTGAAGAAGGGGGGAGGCGCAGCGGCGCCGCCCCGCTGTCGGAGTATATTTCCTCAAAACGCTTCGCGAGCGAGATTATCCGTATATCCGCGCCCAGCGCGTCCCGGGCCTCCACGGCGCGTCGAAGCTGGGTGGGGCCCCCGTCGATGACCATGAGCTCGGGAAGCTCGAGTCCCTCGTTGAGCAGGTGCTGGATCCTGCGCGACACCACCTCGTGAATCATGCCGGGATCGTCAGGGGCATCGAACCCGCGGATGCGGAAGCGCCGGTAACCCGATTTCTCGGGGGCGCCGTCCCGGAAGCGGACCATGGACGCCGTCGGGTTCGTGCCCTGCGTGTTCGAGATGTCGAAGCACTCGATGACGGAGGGGGCGTCGTCCAGCGCAAAGAGGTCGCGCAGCTCATCCAGTCCCTTCGCGCGGTCGCCGGACTCGCGCGCGGAATCGCGGTCCGCGATGAGGACATCGATGTTTTTCCGAATGAGCGAAATGACGCCCCGATCGTCCTGCGTTTTGGGGGTCGATACGACCACCTTGCGCGCCGCGAGCGACGACAGGTGCGCCTCCACCGACGGGCGGTCCTCGATCTCCTCCGGCACCACGATGCGCGGGGGCACGTCCCCGCCGCGGTAATAATCGAGCAGGAAGGCCTGTATCATCGCGGCGGGCGTGGAGTACTCGGCGTTCTCGAAGATGAAGACCTTGCGCCCGAGCAGGGCCCCGGCGCGGAACTCCATGAGGACGAGCACGCCCTCGCCGCGATGCACCGTTACGGCCACGAGGTCCTGGTCGGTGCCCACGGGCGCGCTCACCTTCTGCTCGGCGGTGAGGGCGCGGATGTCGGCGATGATATCGCGCAGGCCCGCGGCCTTTTCGTACTGCATGGTGTGCGCGTACTCCTGCATGAGGACGCTGAGCTTTCCGATCGTGGGATCGACGTTCCCCTCCAGGAAACCGATCGCCCCGTCGATTATTTTCAGGTAGTCATCGCGGTCGATCCTTCCCACGCACAGCCCGGAGCAGCGCTTCATCTGGAAGTTGAGGCAGGGGCGCTCTCCCGGGGGCAGCGGAATGGGCTTCGCACACGTCTTGAGCTTGAAGGTCGTGTTCAGCATTCCGATGAGGCCCCGCGCGGCCCGTGCGTCGGTGTAGGGTCCGAAATACCTGTTCCCGTTGCGCGCAATCCTCCTGGTGAACACGACCCGGGGGTACTCCTCGGAGAGTGTGACCGCGATGTAGGGGTAGCGCTTGTCGTCCTTGAGCCGGATGTTGTACTTGGGCTTGTGCTTCTTGATGAGCGCGCTCTCGAGCAGGAGCGCCTCGATCTCGGAGTCGGTGACGATATACTCGAGGTCGTCGATGTTTTTCACCAGCACGCGCGTTTTCACGTCGTGGTCGCCTTTCTGGAAATAGGACGAGACGCGCTTTTTCAGGGACGATGCTTTTCCCACGTAGATGATGAGCCCCGATGCGTCCTTCATGATGTACACGCCGGGGAGATCGGGGAGGGACGCGAGCTTAGCCGGTATGTCCATCGTGACGGTCCTCCCCCGCCCCGAAACGCTCCACCTTCGCGAGGTACTGCCGGGCGGTTTCGTGGTCCGGCTGGACTTCGAGGGAGCGGCGGAACATCGAGGCGGAAAGCGCGTACTCGCGGGCCCGTGCGTAGGCGACGCCCAGGTTGAAAAGGCTCCCGAATCCCGACGGGGTCATGACGATCAGGGCCCGAAAGATATCGATCGCGTCCGCGGTGCGTTGTTCTTTTAAGAGCGCGACCCCGTGTTTGAATATCTCGTCGTAGGGATCGGGGTGCGGTTCCTCGGGAGCGGGAGAGGCAACCTGTTCGCGCGTATTCGGTTCCGGTTCACCGGGCTTTTCCGCGGTATCGGTCTCTCCCGCGGGCGCTGCGGAAATCCCCGCGCGGTTCGCGTCGCCGGCCGTGCGGGCAGGGGCATCCTGCGACGATTCACCGGTCCCGTTCGTGGAACCCGCGGTATCGGACCCCGTCTCCTCCGTGGCCTGTTCCCTGTCGCGTGTCTCCTTGAGTCCCCGCATTTCCCCGATGAGGGTGTTGAACGAAAGCGCGAGCGAGGCGAGCTCGGTGTCCGACGTGGGCCGGAGGCTTATCGACAGGTCTCCCTTCGCCGCGCGGTCCATATGGGAAGAGAGTCCGCGCACGAGAATGGAATAGTTGTGCGCGAGCAGCCATCCCGCGCCCGCGAGCAGAAGAGCGATAAGCGCGGCGAGCCCCGCGACGAGCGCGCGCGCGGTATCGGAGTGTTCCGTGTATTCCGCGAAGTTCCCGTACTGCCCGGTCACCGAGACGAAGAGCTGCAGGACGTGGATTTTTCCCAGGACCGGGATGGGCGTATACACGGTCTGCCAGTAGAGTCCGTCGGCGCGGCGGGTTTCGGGATCTGTGACGGCGCTCACCAGGGCGCGGCGCAGGAAGTTCATCTCCTTCTCTTCCTGCACGATGCGGGATTCAGGGAGCTG
Organism: Spirochaetota bacterium; assembly: GCA_004297825.1. Classification (NCBI taxonomy): domain Bacteria; kingdom Pseudomonadati; phylum Spirochaetota; species Spirochaetota bacterium. The sequence goes on along the minus strand of SCSX01000033.1, from coordinate 106,626 downwards.
GACGCGGAAGCCGGGATTCAGGGAGACGCTCTCCAGGAGCTCGAAGAAATTATCGTCGGGGGTGCGCGCGTAGATAAGCGCGTGCAGGATGCCCGTGTCGGCGCGGGCGTGGACGCGGAGCTTCGCGGCGAGGTCGCGCGCCCCTCCAACCGGATCGGCCTTGAGGCGCTCGACGAGGAGGACGGTCCTTTCCCTCTGGAGGGCGTCGGAGCCGGACCTGAGCGTTTCGCGCAGCGTGCGCGCGCTCTCGACCGCGATGAAGTTGAATCCCAGGGCGAGCGCAAGCACCGCGGCCAGGAACAACGCCGCAAGAACGATCGTCACCCTGAGCGAAAAGCCCCCGATCCCGGTCATGATACGCCCTCCCTGGGCAGGGTGAACTCGAAGGTGCTCCCGAGTCCCGCGTCGCTCGTCACGCGAATGCTCCCGCCGTGGAGCTCAATAAAGCGCTTGCAGATGACGAGCCCCAGGCCGGTCCCGCCCTCGCCGCGCGTGCCCTCTTTATGGAAAAGGGCGTACTTGTCGAACAGGCGCGCGAGGTGGTCGGGATGCATGCCCACGCCCGTGTCCTGGATGGACACGATGATGCCGTCCTCCCCGTCCTGTTCACCGGCGCGGATCGTGATGGTTCCGTTCTCGGTGAATTTCACCGCGTTGTTGATCAGGTTGTTGACGGTCTGTAGTATTTTCATGCGGTCTATTTTCGCCAGGGGATTCGCGAGCGCGTTGTGGAATCGTATGCTCGTGTTTTTGTCGGACGCGAGTATTATGAAGTTCATGATGCTCTTGTCGATGAGCTCGCCCAGGTCGGTTTCCTCCTTATCGAGCCGGATCACCCCCGTCTCGATCCGGGTGACGTCCAGCAGTTCGTTCACCAGCGAGTACAGGTTCGAGGCGATCTCGGCGATGATCTCGAGGTAGCGCCGGTGCGCCGGCTGGATGTCTTTCTTCATCAGGTAGTTGGCGTACCCGCCGATAGCCGATAGGGGCGAGCGCAGGTCATGCGACACCACGGAGAGGAACTCGTCCTTGAGCTCGTTCAAGGTCTTCAGCTCTTTAAGGTTTTGCTCGTTCTGGCGTGCGAGCAGCACGCGCTCTGCGGCGCGGTGCACCACGAGCTTGAGCGTCTCGGCGTCGATTGGCTTCTGGATAAAATCGTAGGCCCCCAGTTTGATCGCCCTGATCGCGCTTTCCACGGACGCGTACCCGGTGAGCACCAGCGGCAGCGCGGCGGAGCCCGTCACGCGGATATGTTCCATGATCTCGAAACCGCTCTTGTCGGGCATGTTGATGTCGGTGAGCACGATGTCGTATTCCGTCCCGCTGATCTTCGCCGCCGCATCCGCGCCGTTGGGGGAGGTGTCGGTGCGGTATCCCTCCTTCGCGAGGATGCGCTCCAGGCGGGAGAGGATCTTTTCTTCATCGTCCACGACGAGTATGGTTATGGCGCTCTTATCCATTCGTGCCTGGGGTCGTTCCCGGGGTGCGATGAGCATGCTACCAGCGGCGCGCGCGCTTGTAAATTGAAATTTTATCGGCCCCCGGGCCCGGCCGTCCGTAAAACATACAAAAAATCCGGGTAATTCTCAAGAGGGGCGGGTATGGTTTGGCAGTTTCGCGGAAGGATGCCTCTTGTGAGGGCGCCTCTCATGGGGAGGTGTGGAGATGAAAAAAGGCGATGGAAGAGATAGAGGCAGGGGGTATCTACAATTCCCCTGATGGTGACCCATTCTGATTACGAATGGTCTTCTATCCCTGAGGTCGCGGCGACATCCGGGAAACGGTTGACGTATTTAATTATATCAGTACATTTCAAATATATCGTGATGCATGGAATATAAGATGAAAGTCACCATTCCGGTTAAAGAAATGACCGTTGCGGATAAGCTTGAAGCAATGGAACTGCTGTGGGATGATCTGAGTAAAAACCCTGACAACATGCCTTCCCCGGAGTGGCATGAGGATGTTCTCAGAGAACGGGAAAACGCGTTCAGGAAGGGACAAGAACAGCCTGAAGACTGGTCCTTGGCCAAAAAGAGAATTCGTAAAGCCGTTGAATGAAGATCGCCATCCTTCCATCGGCGTCGCGGGATATTGTTGATGGATTCAGCTTCTATGAAAATCAACAGGCGGGTCTCGGGTCATATTTTGTAGATTCACTCTTCTCCGACATAGATTCTCTGGTTATCTATTGTGGCATCCATTCTGTTGTCTATAATAGATATTATCGTATGCTTGCCAAACGGTTTCCTTTTGCAATTTAGTATTCAATTGATGATGAAACGATTATTGTCTATGCGGTTCTCGATTGCAGAAGAGACCCTTCATGGGTTCGTAAACGTTTTGAACGGTGATGTATATATGCGTATTAAACCGCTATAGTACATATTTCAGTTGACAAACTGACCAAATTCCATTATATTTAGTCAATATACTGACGGTATTAATTATCTGGAGATCCAATGTATATTGACCGCGAACTTCTGCGCAGTATTCATGAGTATCTGCTGCCCAACAAGGTGTTGATCATTTATGGGCCCAGGCGGGCGGGAAAAACGACCCTGATCGGGAAATATCTTGAGAGCGTTTCGGAGCCCTACCTGCTGCTGACGGGGGACGATATTTTCGTCAGGGAATCGTTCGCCGTCCATTCAATAGAGAAGCTCAAGGATGCAATCGGGACCGTGGGGCTTCTGGTGATCGATGAGGCCCAGAAAATCAGGGATATCGGCATGGCCCTCAAATTGATCGTCGACCATATGCCCGGCATCAAGGTGATGGCGACGGGATCATCCAGCTTCGAGCTGGCGCGATCGACGGGGGAACCGCTTACCGGCAGGAAACACACCGTGCGATTGTTTCCGCTGTCCCAGATGGAGATTATGGTCACGGAGAATCCTCCGCAGACAGAGGCCAACCTGGAAAAAAGGCTCATCTATGGAGGATATCCGGAAGCCGTTGTGGGCGAAGACAATAGAATGAGGGAGCGCTACCTGAAAGAGCTGGTAAGTTCATATCTTTACAAGGACATCCTGGAACTCGATGGGGTCCGCCACTCCGATAAAATCGCGCGCATGCTTCGCCTTCTCGCTTTCCAGATCGGCAGGGATGTTTCGTTTACGGAGATCGGGACCACTCTGGGAATGAGTAAGAATACCGCCGAGCGCTATCTCGATCTTCTCGAGAAGGCCTTCGTTATTTTCAGGCTTTCAGGATTCAGCAGAAACAGCCGGAAGGAGATTGTGAAAAACGGCCGGTATTTTTTCTGGGACAACGGTGTGAGGAACGCGCTGATAAACAACTATAATCCGATCGCGCTGCGCGATGATATCGGTTCCCTCTGGGAAAACTATATCATCTCCGAAAGAATAAAAAAGCAGGAGTACAGGGGCATCATTTCCAACAATTATTTCTGGCGTACCTACGCGAAAGAGGAGATTGATTTTGTCGAGGAACGGGAGGGAAGGCTTTTCGGGTACGAGATCAAATGGAGCGCCGACAGGACAAAACCCCCTAAGGGCTGGAATGAAATGTATCCCGATGCCGTGTACGAGTGCGTTACACGGGGTAATTACCGGTCATTTATCGCCTGATTATGATTAATACAAACTCTTGTTCCAGCGCGCGGGATAGTCGTTCTTATAGTCGATCGCCAGGTCGTTTTCCCTGGGGCAGGAGACAATGTACACGACGTCGTTTTTCCCGGAACTGGTGATCCTTTGCTCGTTCATGTTCCAGTATTTGCATATAACGAACCCGTTCCCGGAATAGTCGTGCTTGTCACAGTTTTTACAGTCATCCAGAGTCATGATTTACCCTTCCTGGTAACGATTTTCGGATAATATACCCAGCCTCCCGTCAAATTTCCACAAAATTATGTCTCTTTCGGGTAAATTTTTAGTTAACGATTTTCTGCAAAATTTATCGGATTGGGAGATGGAAAAAGGCGATGGGGGAGACATAATCGGGTTTAAAGGGGTTTGGGGGCCGATACGCATGCATGCGTGAATGATTGCGAAATCATGAGGCGTGCATCCGGAAAAATTCTGGACATTTTACCGCGCATTTGCAGACAATCCGGCTAACGAGGACTGCAATGGATACCGCCAGTTTCCGCATAGAGGTTTTCTATAAAATAGAGGACACCCGCAGCCGGACGCTCCTGGGCAAGCTGAAACGCCTTGGCTTCCCGGTGGACGGCGTGAGCATCACCGAAAACTACCTGGTGAACGCGCCGCTCGACGATTCGCGCATCGAACTTGTCGCGGGGGCGCTCGCGAGCCCCGTTACCCAGGACTATCGCGTGAACGAGCCGTACGTCCCCGCGCGGTTCACCTTCGCCGTCGAGATCGGCTTTCTCCCGGGCGTGACTGACAACGTGTCGCACACCGTCCGCGAGATCATCGAGGACATGTTCAGGACGCACCTGGACCCGGAGACCGCGGTCTTTACCTCCACGACGTTTTTCCTGGACGGCGCTTTGGGTCCCGCGGACGCGCAGAGGGCCGGCCTGGAGCTTTCGAACCCGCTCATACAGCGGATGAAGGTGCTCACCCGCGAGGAGTATATCGGCGCCGGGGGTATGGGGAGGGAACTCCCGGTGGTGCACATCCGTGAACGCGCGCAGGCGGACACCGTGAGCCTGGACCTCCCCGACGAGGAGCTCCTGAAACTCGGGAAGGAGGGAATACCCGATACGGACGGCGGACGCAGGGGCCCCCTCGCGCTCGACATGCTGTCGCTCAACGCGATACGGAACTATTTCACGAAAATCGAAAAGCGCGATCCCACCGACGTGGAGCTCGAGTCCATCGCCCAGACCTGGTCCGAGCACTGCAAGCACACCATCTTCGCGGCGAAGCTGGACGAGCTTGACGAGGGGATCTTCCGCCGCTACATCCGCGAGGCGACGATACGGATCCGCCGCGAAAAGGGCGCCGACGACTTCTGCGTATCCGTCTTCGAGGACAACGCCGGCGGGATCGACTTCGACGAGAACTACGTGATCGCCGACAAGGTCGAGACGCACAACAGCCCGAGCGCACTCGATCCGTTCGGGGGCGCGATCACCGGGATCGTGGGCGTGAACCGCGACGCGATCGGGTTCGGCATGGCCTCCAAGCCCGTGGCCAACCGCTACGGCTTCTGTTTCGCCGATCCCTTCGACGAGAGCCCGCTCTTCCGCGAAAAAAATCCCGAATCGAGACTCCTTCCGCCGCGCCGCATCATGGAGGGGGTGATCAACGGGGTGAACGTGGGCGGGAACTGCTCCGGCATCCCCACGCCGCAGGGCTTCGTGTACTTCGACGACCGCTACAAGGGGAAGCCGCTGGTTTTCGTGGGGACGATCGGCCTCATACCAAAAACGGTGAACGGGCGCGCCTCCACCGTGAAGAAGGCTATGCCGGGCGACCGCATCGTCATGGTGGGGGGACGCGTGGGGCGCGACGGCATACACGGCGCCACCTTCTCGTCCGAGGCGCTCTCCTCCGGGAGCCCCGCGACCGCGGTCCAGATAGGGGACCCCATCACCCAGAAAAAACTTTCGGACGCCATCGTCAAGGAGGCGCGCGACCGCGGCCTCTACACATCCATAACCGACAACGGCGCGGGCGGGCTCTCCTGCTCGGTCGCGGAAATGGCGAAGGAATCGGGCGGTTTCCGCGTGGACCTCGAAAAGGTTCCGCTCAAGTACCCCGGGCTCTCCCCGTGGCAGATCTGGGTGAGCGAATCGCAGGAGCGCATGACGCTGTCGGTGCCCGCCGGGACGTGCGGCGAGTTCATCGCGCTCATGGAGAAGCGCGGCGTCGAGGCGACGGTTATCGGCGAGTTCACGGCCGGTCCGCGCGGGATAGTATCGCATAACGGGAAAACCGTGTTCGACCTCGACATGGATTTCCTGCACAACGGGCTCCCCAAAAAGAACCTGAGTACATCGGCCCCCGCCCGCCCGCAGGGCACCGCGCCCCTCCCCGAGCCCCCGGACTACGCGCGGCTTTTCGTCGAGATGACGGGCACCCTCAACACCGCGGGCTTCGAGTTCATATCGACGCAGTATGACCACGAGGTGCAGGCGGGCTCCGTGATAAAACCGCTGCAGGGGAAGGGAAGGGTGAACGGGAGCGCGACGGTCGTGCGCCCGGTGCTGGATTCCATGAAGGGGGTGGTGCTCTCACAGGGGCTCTACCCGTCCTACAGCGAGCTCGATCCGTATCTCATGGCGGCCTGTTCCATCGACACGGCTATCCGCAACGCCGTCGCGGCGGGAGGGACCCTCGAGCGCATGGCGCTCCTCGATAACTTCTGCTGGTGCGATTCCGACAACCCCGCGCGGCTTTCCCAGCTCAAGGATGCCGCGCGCGCGTGCTACGATTACGCGATCGCGTACGGCGCGCCGTTTATCTCCGGGAAAGACAGCATGTACAACGATTTCAAGGGCTACGATGAGAAGTTCGCGCCGGTGAAGATATCGGTCCCGCCCACGCTGCTCATTTCGTCGTTCGGCGTCGTTCCCGACGTGCGCGCGTGCCAGACGATGGATTTCAAGATCGCCGGCGACGCGCTCTATGTCCTGGGCGTTACGCGCGATGAGACCGCGGGAAGCGAATACGCCATGCTCGCGGGGCGGCGCGCGGGAGGGACGCTCTTCCGGGGAACGGTGCCCGGCGTGGACGCGGCCTCGTTCGCGGCGCTCTACCGCGCGTACACGGCGGTGCTGCGCGCGGGTCTCATCGCATCGGGCATTTCGCTCGAGCGGGGCGGCTTCGGGGTCGCGCTCGCCAGGTCCGCCATGGCGGGGATGCTGGGCGCACGCGTGGAGCTTACAAGGCTGCCCGCGGAGGGAAGCCCGCGCGCCGATACGCTTCTCTACGCCGAATCGCAGGGGCGCATGCTGGTTTCCGTTGACCCGGCCCGCGCCGCGGAATTCGAAACGGCAATGACGGGATTTCCGTGCGCGCGTATCGGCGAGGTGACGGAAGCGCCCGTGATCGAGATCGGGCAGGCGGGACGCGCGCTCGCGCGCGTCGCGATCGAAGAATGCCTCTCCTCATACAGGGGACGCTTCGGGAATTTTTGAGGGTGAACAGCATGGCCAAACCGACGATTCTCGTGCTCACCGGCTACGGGATCAACTGCGACGAGGAGGTCCGATACTCCTTCGCGTGCGCGGGCGCGAACGCGCGCATCGTGCACATAAACGATATCATCGAAACGCCCGCGATGCTCGCCGGGTTCCAGGTGATCGTCTTTCCCGGGGGCTTCGCCTATGGGGACGATACCGGGAGCGGGAAGGCGCTCGCGAACCGCATTCGAAGCAACCTCCGGGAAGAGGTCGCCGCCTTCGCGGCGCGTGACACGTTGATGCTGGGAATCTGCAACGGCTTTCAGGTCATGGTCGCGCTGGGCCTGGTGCCCGCGTTCTCGGGAACGATGGAATTGGCGGAGGTCGCGCTCGAGCACAACGCGAGCGCGCGCTACGAATGCCGATGGGTGGACCTCGCGATAGAGGCTGCCTCCCCCTGTGTCTTCACAAAGGGAATGGGCGCCCTCCATGTACCGGTCGCGCACGGCGAGGGGAACTTCTACGCACCCCCCGCCGTGTACGAGCGTCTCGAGCGAGAGAAGCTCGTGGCGATGCGCTATTCCAGGTCAAACGGCGCCCCCGCGGCGGGCGAGTTCCCCTTTAACCCGAACGGTTCGATGGGTGACGTCGCCGCCATCTGCGATTCCACGGGCAGACGAATGGGCATGATGCCGCACCCCGAACGGCACATTCTCTTCTACCACCGTGAAGACTGGACCCTGCTTCGTGAAAAGGCGCGCCGTGAAGGCCGGGAAATCCCGGAGGAAGGGGAAGGACTCGCGATTTTCAGGAACGCGGTTAGGTATTTCGAATAACGGCATTCAACCTCTGTGTATGCCGGGCCTTCAGGCGCATCTGTAAGAGTAGGGGATGGAAGGAATTGCTTGAGCTTAAATATTGAATGATCGCACCTTTGCTCCAATCTTTTTCCTGTCCCAAATCCATTATTTCTTTATCTCTATTAAAAGACTTCGACTATTATGAATTGACTTTTTATAAACGTTATATACGATACATGAAGTGATAAGTAGCTCGTTTGCCCAGTGAACGGGCTTTACAATTGATTGCCGCGGTAGATTATGATGCCTTTACCCGGTGCTTTTTGACTGGGAAGCGATGGCTTAATTAGTGGATTAATGTTATTAGGAAAATACAATGCGGCATTTTTTCTATGTAGAAATAGAAAATTTTAAACTATTCGGCGAAAAACAAAGAATAGACCTAGATCATCCATCTGTTTTGATTGGGCCAAATAACTGCGGGAAAACTAGCGTCATCCAAGCCATTGCGTTATGGTCCCAAGCAATTAAAACCTGGTATTCTCTTAAAGGAGATTCATCTGCGCGTGAAAGAGCTGCGGCGGCGTTGAATCGCCTTAGCATTGTATCTGTCCCGGTAAAAAGAACCAAGTACTTTTGGCACAATACACGGGTCAGCACGGGAAAGGAAAATATTTATATGACAGTAACCCTTGGCCTTCTGTGGTTAGGAGATATTGTTCCATTACGGATGAAATTTCGGTTCCAAGGAGATGAATTAATATACTGTACTCCAGATGATTCAGTTATAAATAACAATGATTTTTTAAAATATGCAGCTTCTATTAATGTTGAATTATTGTACCCAATGTCAGGGTTGGTCACAGAAGAGCCTGTATTGAAACCTGGGAGAATAAACGTTCTATTAGGACAAGGTGACACGGCAGAAGTATTAAGAAATTTATGTCTTTCGGTTTATCGCAACTCGATAGAAGACTGGAAGTGGATTGTGGATACGATGCAGCGCTTATTTTCCATTCAAGTGGCAACCCCGATGGAAGATGAAGTTAGAGGGGATGTTACTTTAACCTATAAAGAACCTGAAGTAAGTGAACCTTTGGATATCGCAATGGCTGGCCGAGGATTTCAACAATTACTGCTTCTATTTTCTTATCTGTTTTCCCATAAGAAAAGTGTCTTGCTCATCGATGAGCCGGATGCACATCTCGAAATCTTACGACAACGTCAAATTTACATATTATTACGCGAAATTGCACGATTAAATAAATCACAGGCAATCATGGCTACTCATTCTGAAGTTGTTCTTGATGAGGCCTTGGATAATAATTTGACCCTAATCCTAAACGGTTCGATTGATGGACTGGCATCGAAGAGTTCTATTAGAGAAACACTAAAAAATTATGGAGCGGAGCATTATGTAAAAGCTCGCGATCGAGGTTATGTGCTTTACGTTGAAGGTACAACTGATGTGGATATGTTACGAGCGCTTGCTGAGCGAATGTCCCATCCAGTTGCTGCGGTGTGGGATGATAAAATTAATGTTTATTATGTAAGGGATACACATCCGGAATCAACCTTGGAAAGCGAATTAGAGCGTGTTGAAGGAGGATTTGGGATTTCTCCCAAGGATCATTTTAATGCATTGAAAAAATTAATTCCAAATTTACATGGCTTAGCAATACTTGACAATGATGGTCGGAACAAACAAGATTACAAACAGGTTGATTTTCAAATAGTCTTCTGGCGACGTTATGAAGCTGAGAATTATTTCATTACACCGGATTTATTGAAGCATTACGCGTTAAGTAGGCATGCGGAACCAAATCTTTTCAACAATCAAGATCATGAAGTTATTGAAGAGGTTATGAACATTCTCATCAAAGAGCGTTTGTTCGAAGGGAGTGTCGAGGATTTTAGTGCATATCAAAAAGCAGATAAAGATGTGTCTAGATTGATTTGGGAAACAAAGACAGACAGAATTAAATTAAGTGATTTTGCAGAGGAATATTTTCGTAGATTATCTGATTCCACAAAAGAACCCATGATGCTAAGAAAAGGAGAATTGCATTCATTAATTGAATTAATCGAGCCATCTACTTTATCAGTAGAAATTAAAGCGAAGCTTGATTTATTACTTACGCTTTTTTCATCTAATAAATTATAACTATTCCTTGATTTGTGCATTGGCATGTGGGAACGAGATGCTAATGCTCGAAATCTGCTTGGACTTCCAAGTCCGCTGAGACTATCAGTCTTTTAAATATAGTAACGCCGCCATCAAAGCTTGTAGTTATTAGCCACCAATCGCAGGAATATCCGGTCGGGCAGCAGTTTTCGCGCGGCCAGGATAAACGCGGCGCCCCGCGCTACCGGGTGACGGAGCCTTGTCGTCCCCGATTCGATGATGTTCGCGATGCGGACGGCCACGCGCTCCGGCGTATCGGCGCCGGGTCCCATCTCACGATCCTTTACCGCGAGAAAACGATCCAGGGCGGGCTTGTAGTCGGGCACGCATGCGTCCGCCTGTTTCGTCTGCTTCCAGATCGAAGTTCCCACGTCCCCGGGCTCCAGGATCAAAACGCGTATTCCCAGGGATTTAAGCTCCTGGGAAAGCGATTCGGCAAATCCCTCCACGGCGTATTTGCTCGCGGCGTAATGCGCCTGGAACGGAATTCCGATCTTCCCCGAGGCGGAGCTCACGCATGCGATCGTTCCCTTTTTCCGTCCACGCATGGACGGGAGCACGGCCCGGATGACCCGAACCATCCCGAAATAATTCGCGGCGAAGACGTCCCCGGCAATAGATAGCTCAGTATCCTCCACCGTGCCGCAATTGCTGATTCCCGCATTGCTGACGAGCACGTCGATCCTCCCGCACTCCTCGAGCACCGCCCGCACACCGCGCTGTACCGAATCGTCATTGGTCACGTCCAGGGTGATTTTCGAGAAGGGAACGTCGACCTGCCACGACCTGCCCGCGCCGAAAACGCGATGGCCGCGCGTCGCAAGCTCGACGGCGAGCGAATAGCCGATGCCCCTGGTGGCCCCGGTAATCAGGATGACTTTTTTTTCCTTCATGACGGCTGTTCCTTGGGAGGTTTCGGGAGCTGGATGATTTCAACATACATGGCGCCAAGCTCCTTCTCGGTATCGAGATACGCCGTGCCGATTCCGTCGGGATGCGCCGTGCGCTGCACTACCTTGGCGCCGCCTCGTTCCCACTCGTCCACGGCCGCGTTCAGGTCGTCCACGTATATCCCGAGGTGATGAATGCCGGGACCGCGCGTGTCGAGGAACTCCTGCACGATGTGCTCACCCTCAAGTATCTCCATGAACTCGAGGTCCACCGTGCCCACATGTCCTATCGCGATCCTGGTCACGAAGCGTACCTCGCGGCCCCTGAGAAACGCCTTCGCTTCCGGCATCGTGATGAGAAAAAGCTTGATGCCGAAGGCCGACTCCATGAATTTCATCGCGGCTTCCGCGTCGCGCACGGCGATGCCTACCTGGTTAAATCCCTGGATTGAATGTATATCGAACTGGTTCATATCATAACTCCATTAATTGTCCGCCGGTTATATTGACCGCCTGGCCCGTCATGAACCTCGACGCGTCCGAGGCAAGGAACAGAACCAGGTCCGCTACCTCTCCGACCGTGCCTATTCGATGTAAGGGTATCTCCTTCGCCATCTCCTCCATGCGGGCGTCGATAGTCGTCTGTAAGAATTTCGCTTCGAGGTCGAGCTGCCAGTCAAGCAGGTCCGTGTGGATCTGTCCCGGACAGATTGCGTTCACCCTGATCCCGGCCCCCGCGAGCTCCTTAGCCATGACCTTCGTAAGCATGATCACGCCGGCTTTGGCGCACGCATAGGCGCCGTTCAGGATCGGTGGAAACTTGCCGGCCCGCGACGCCGTGTTCACGATGCTTCCCGGCCTGCCCAGCATCAGGGGAAGCACTGCCCTGGAAACCCTGTAGGTTCCGTTCAGGTTCACGTCGATCGTTTTAAGCCACTTGGTCTCGTCGTAATTATGAATGGGACTGGGAACACCGAAGGCCGCGCCGGCGTTGTTGCAGAGGATGTCCACGCTGCCGAATTCGCGTTTTACCTCCTCAACCATCGATTCAACCGAGCCGGGATCGGTCACGTCGAGATGCACCGCTTTGGCTTTAATGGAATACTTTTTCGAGAGCTGGCGGGCGATCTCCTCCATTTCCTCCGCGGGCGCCGTCTTTACCGCGCTCGCTTCGTCCTGTATGCCGAGGTCGGCGATGATGACGTTGGTTCCATACGATACCATCTTTTCCGCGATCGCAAACCCCATGCCGCTGCGCTTGCCGGCCCCGGTGATGAGGGCCGTTTTTCCTTTCATGTCCTCAAACATTGAGACCTCCGAATCATCTTTGATTATCTATGTGTTTCAACCGGGACTTAGTCCATCCAGAATATCGAACACCTCTATGCATACCGCCGAAGACGGTATTGTCAACTGAAATCACGAAGAATATGGACCACGGGAGAAGGATTCATTGTCTTCGCGCAAATGCGGGATTTCGGGTGACGCGTGAATGTTCCTTGACTTTTTTGCTTTGGGGGCTGCCACTAGACCGGTGTGCAAAGGAGATGGATATTTCCTTGCACCGAACCAAAAAATGTCCAGGCTTCCTAACAACACCATACCGGCGTTAATCATCATTATCTTGACCATTCTTTCCGTTTCCCCTCCACGCAGCTATGCCTTGAATTCAACGGTAGTATTACCGGAAAATCTCGACGGCAGGCATATCGGGAAGGAGGTGGAGTACTATGTCGATACCACTCACCGCCTCGCCATTGACGAAATATCGAGTGACCGGGTTTCACCAAAATTCACAAAGAGCGAAAGCATCAAGATTGTCAACTCCGGAGACCGGTCCATATGGCTTAAAATCCGGGTACGCAACGACTCGGGTGGAGAACTGGAATGGTATCTTGAAAATGATTTCGTCTTTGCGGATGAATTGATATTCTACTACCCCGGTGAAAACGGTCGTTTCAAATCTATCGCCTACGTCGATACACCCGCGCGCGAGCGGGAGGTAAACAGCGTTACGTTCATCTTCCCGGTCCGGACCCCGCCCGGCGAAACTGTATATTTTTTGCGGCAATACCACTCGGCGTGGACTTCGCTTGTTCCTCGAATGTGGTCTCCGAAAAATCTGATGACGAAGCTGATGACCGTGGACGTGCTTCAGGGAATGTTTTATGGAATTCTCGCCATCATGTTCCTTTATAATCTGTTTATATTCGTTTCGGTCCGCGAAAAATCGTACTTCTATTACCTGCTTTTAATAGTCGGCCTGAGTTCTATCCACATGACCCTTGACGGAACTGGTTTTAACTATGTGTGGGATAATCTATCCGTTATTCTGAGAAGGTCGCATTCATTGTTTTTTTATATCGGATTGATACCGGGTCTGCTTTTTTTAAAAGCTTATCTTCAGACGAAAGAAAAAACGCCTTTTATCGACACGCAGATAAACGCGCTCGTCGCATTCGGTTCCATTATGATCGTGGAATCTGTCATTCTTGAGCCTGTTTCGCAGCCTGAATATCACACAGTGATCTTGAACGTGTTTATCCTGATCGTATGCCTCTACAACATCGCGGTCCCTATCCTGTATGTAAAGAGGGGATCGCGGTCCGCCATATTTTACCTGATTGCGGTTTTCCTTCCCGTGCTTGGCGGATTGTTCCCGGTTACGTTCATTATTGGCCTTCTGCCTTCATTTTTTATTAACGATTTCAGTTTCAAATTGGGTTCTGTCGGAATGCTGGCGCTGTTCTCGTTTGGCCTTGCCGACAGGATCAATACGATGAAAAACGAGCTTGCCGACCTGAACGCCAATCTGGAGAAGAAGGTCGAGCGGAGAACGGGCGAGCTCCAGCAGGCCTACTCGAAGCTCCAGGAGCTCGACCGGCTCAAGACGGACTTTTTCGCCAACATATCCCACGAGCTGCGCACGCCGCTGACGCTCATCATATCGCCGGTAGAGTCGGTATTACGGAACCATACCCCGGGAAAAGTCGATGAATCGTTTCTGCATAAATTATACAATAACGCCGGGCGCCTGCTGAGCCTGATAAACAACCTGCTTGATTTCTCGAAGATGGAATCCGGAAGGATGGCGCTGCATCCGGTGAGAACCGATATCGCGAGGCAGTTGGAGTTGTCCGTGGCGAACCTGCATTCAGGGGCGACAGCCAGGGGGCAGACGATTTCCTTTATAGATACTACGAACGGTCTTACCGCCTTCGTGGACCGCGGGCTTTTCGAGAAGGCCGTGTACAATCTCCTGGGCAATGCGATGAAATTCACGCCCCAGGGCGGAAGGATCACGGTGAAGCTCGCTGCGCATGATGATTCCTTCACTGTCGAGTTCAACGACACGGGCATCGGCATTCCCGCCGACCAGCACGCGCTTATATTCGAGCGTTTTTCCCAGGTCGATTCTTCTTCCAGCAGGAGATACGAGGGCACGGGTATCGGGCTTTCACTGACCCGGGAGATCGCTCGCCTCCATGGCGGGGATGTCAGCGTGGAAAGCGAGCCCGGTAAGGGCTCCACCTTTTACCTCACGATTCCCATCGGATCGGAAGCCGCCGCGGACGGCACGGACATGGCGGACGCACCGGGCGATGAAGAAGAGCGAAATTCCGGAACCGAATCCGGTTCCTGTAAGGATATAATTCATTTCAGGAGCGATCCGGGTTCCGGAACCGATCCCTCACACAATCAGCGGGTTTCACTGGCGGATGAAACCATACCCTGCGTGCTCCTTGTTGATGACAATGAAGAGATGCTGACCTTCCTGTCGGATATCGTTTCGCACAAGTACAGGTTCCTCACCGCGGAAAACGGGAAAACGGCACTGGCCCTGTTGAAATCCCTGGATGATCCCCCCGATATCATCGTGTCCGATATCATGATGCCGGAAATGGACGGTTACGAATTCACGAAACGCATCCGTGAGGAGAAAGGCTACGAGGGAATTCCCGTCATCCTTTTAACCGCGCGGGCCGATATCGCGATGAAGATCGAGGGCTTTGAGAAGGGCGCCACCGATTACATCGTCAAGCCTTTCAACTCGAGCGAGTTCCTGGCGCGGATCAAGGCACAGCTGGAGCTCAAGTCGCTCCGGGACCGGCTCATAAGAACGACCGCGGACCTTTATAAACGCCTGGAGGAAAAAACCGGGGGGGCGAGCCCGATAAGCTCCTCGACCGAGGACAAGGTCGCGCAAGTCGAGGAATTCATCCGATCGAACTTCACCGCGGACCTGTCGCGAGAGGGCATGGCCGCCGCCGTGGGTATATCGGCGGATCACCTGTCGCGCGCTTTCAACCAGATCACGGGGAAGCGAATCGACGAGTATATCAACGGCCTGCGCGTCGAGAAGGCGAAACAAATGCTCGAGGAGACGCACGACACGATCACCCGCATCGCCTTCAACGTCGGGTTTGAAAACCTGCGCACCTTCAATAAGACCTTCCTGAAGCTGGCCGGGATGACGCCGTCCGAATGGAGGCGATCGCGCCCGGCCCGTAAGTAAATCGGCCCCCCTGCCTTTTTCCCCATTTTCACTGTACAATCAAACGCAAATGCCCACATCCCCGCCTGACCGGATATGGAATTATTCTGTTCGGACAGCAGAGTGCGAGACAGGAATGAACCGGATTCATTATTCTCAGCCCATTCGGGCCGGGTTTTAGCCGCGGGCAGGCGGCCATGAAATACGCGGGAGATGGACGCGGGAAGCCATTACGTCCCGCGTCAAGGGCGGGGCCGCGGCAGGGTGCGTTGCTTCGCGTGCGGCTGGAAATAGTACAAAGGAGATCACAATGAGAAACCGGTTCAGGCGTCTGGCAATCACGATGATCGCGGCGGCACTGGCGTTCACCGCGTGCGGCGGGAGCGGAGACGGCAGCAGCGGGGGTTCGGACGCTGAATGTGTCGCGGAAGATAAAGCTGACCTGGCAATTACATACGCGGGCGGTGATTCCGCTGCGAGCGTTACACAGCACATTGCATTTGCTCTCACAGGTGCAAGCGGCACGACTATCAGCTGGCTGTCGGACACTACGGCGGTGATTGCGAATAATGGTACTGTTACCCGTCCGTCGTACACAAACGGCGACGAGGAGGTTATTGTGACCGCCACAATTGCGAAAGGGAACGCCCGCGACACCAAGGTCTTTACCCTGACAGTAATAAAAGCGCCCGCAACGGAGGCTGAATGCGTCGCGGAAGACAAGGCTAATCTTTCAATTACATACGCGGGCAATGATTCCGCTTCGAGCGTAATCCGGAACATCACTGTGCCGGGAACGGGAGCAAGCGGCACGACAATCGGCTGGCTGTCGAACAATACGGCCGTGGTCGCGAATAATGGTACTGTTACCCGTCCGTCGTTCGAAAGCAGCGACGCGGAAGTAATATTGACTGCCACAATTACCAGAGGGAGCGCCCACGACACGAAGACCTTTATTCTGACAGTGAAGAAATTATCCAACGTAAAACTCGCTTCAATAGTCGTTTCGAAGGGAAGGCTCCAGCCGGTCTTCGATGCAAGCGTCACAGACTACCTCGACGCGCCTGTGCCGTTCAGCGACAATACTAATCCTGCATACGATGACCTCCAGTCAGCAGGCATCAAAGCAACTGTTGCTGACGCAAATGCGGTTATGACTATCAACGGAACAGTTGTTCCATCCGGCGACGAGTACGAAATGAATAATCTTAAAGTAGGCAAAAACAATGCTGTTATAACTATTACAGTTCCGGGTGACATCATAACAGAGACCTACACAATAGAAGTGTACAGGGCCATACCGGTTTTCAAGACCGGGCAGACAAGCACAGACGCAGGAATAAGCTGGCCTTCGCCAAGGTTTACAGATAATGGCGACGGCACTGTGATGGACAAGATGACAGGGCTGATGTGGATTAAGAATGCCAATGCTATAAAAACGCTTTATCCGGACTTTGACCATCAACCCGATACCGGCTGGGGGGACGGCAAGGTCACATGGGCAAAAGCTCTGGAGTTTATCGGTAAAATAAATGACGGTACTTATAATTGTGGAGCAACAACGGCATACACAGACTGGCGTATGCCGAATGTAAGAGAGATGCGCACCCTGTTGTTATACATCCAGGATTTTTCATCGATAACAGCTGTCTATACAAATGCGGCGACTCTGCGTGATGACTGGTACTTCACCAGTACAACAGATCCAACTAATACAGGTCATACAATGATAACTAATTTTTATCAAAGCAGTATATATATAGGAAAGAAGGTAGATCCGAACAGTACCCTTAATTATGTATGGCCAGTGCGCTCAGCTCCGTAAATGCGCTATATATTGGTTTTATCAACAATAAGGCAAGTTCTCTTTAAATGAACAGTCACATGAATGGGTGAAAAGCGGCACGGTTAAAACAGAATATATACAACATGGAGTAATCATGAAGAAATCAAAAATAAAAATTATTAGCATATCAGCAGCCCTGGCCGCAGTGCTTGCAATCACTGTGATAGTGCTCGCAACAGGCTCAGGCAGCAATCTGCCGGTAACAGGACAGGCAACTGAATACAGCGCAGGCGACGACGGGTCGTACAAGAAAGGCACGGATTTGCCGTCAATACGTTTCTGCGACAACGGCGACGGCACTGTAACAGATAATATGACAGGACTCATGTGGGTTAAGAACGCAAATGCAATGGGAACCATAGATACACACAAGTCATTCGATAGTATTACTGATCCTGATCCGTATTATAATGTTTGCGGTCCAAGTTATGCCGGAGACGGCGCTGTTACTTGGGAAAAATCGAAGACTTTTATCGCAGGCCTGAACAGCGGCACATATCCTTGCGGAGTAACGAAAACACCCCGGTATACCGACTGGCGTATGCCTACTGTGAACGAACTCGAAACACTGATCAACTACAGCGAACAATGCGGTTCGTTGAATGCACAGGGTTTTGATAATGTATCATGCAGTAAGTACTACTGGTGCAGTCCGGAGGCTACCATTAATTTTTATTCCGGAACAAAAGCTGCAGCGTGGAATGTAGGCTTTGCTAATATTACAATAAGCGGCAGAATAACACCAATGAACAAAGCACAAGAATGCTATTCATTAGTCTGGCCTGTCCGCGGTCCGGTTACCGGCAACTGAAAAGCTCCCGCGCCTTTACTGCACAATCCGGCGTATTTGCCCACATCCCCGCCTGACCGGACATGGAATTATTCTGTTCGGACAGCAGAGTGCGAGACAGGAATGAACATGATACATCATTATAAGCCTGCCTGGGCCGGGTTCATTGGTATGATCACGTGCATATCCGCGCCTGCCGGGTTTACCGACCCGTCCGTCCCGGAAATTATTTTCGGAAGAAATGACTGGCATGCCGGGTGCGCATCTTATCGCCTTTATCCAGGAGGTCGTTATGAAGAACAGATTTATGCGTGCGGCAAAAATGGTGATCGTATCGGCACTGGTCTTCACCGCCTGCGGAGGCGGCGGAGGAGACAACGGACCTGGTTCGAACACGGAAGCGGCGATTACCGCGTTCAATGTAACGGACCCGCCCGCAACGGGGACTATAGATGAAACGAATCATAAAATAGCGATAACCCTGATGCGCGGGACGGACGTAACGGCGCTTGCGCCCGCCGTCGCCCATGACGGGGCGAGCGTAAGCCCGGCGTCTGGGGCGGCGCAGGACTTCACCAATCCCGTGACCTATACCGTGACCACGGCCGGCGGATCGACACAGGCGTACACGGTGACGATATCATTCAAGGCGCTCATGTTCGCGGACGACGGCGACGGCGTGAAACTCTGGGTGAGCGACGGTACGGAGGCGGGCACCACTCTTCTTAAAGCTATATCCAACGATCGGGGCGAGATCGTCAGCCCCGTCGCCATGAAGGGAAAGGCTTATTTCCGGGCCAACGACGGCACGAACGGTTATGAGCTCTGGGTGAGCGACGGCACGGAGGCGGGCACCACGATGGTCAAGGACCTGAACGCGACGGGGGACGGCAATCCCCGGCGCCTGATCGTCATGGGCGACAGCCTGTACTTTTTCGCAACGGACGGCACGCACAACAACGTGCTCTACAAAAGCGACGGGACGGACTCCGGCACGGTGCCGCTCGGCGACGTGTGGGTCGGGGACTACACAAACGAAGGCAACGACCCCGGTGAGATGACCGCCATGAACGGCCGGCTGTTTTTCGCCGCGGACGACGGCACCAACGGCAGGGAGCTCTGGGTGAGCGACGGCACGTCAGCAGGCACCAGGATGCTCAAGAACATAGAGCCGGAGGGGAGCATGAGCTCATATCCGGATTATTTTACCGCCATGGGCGGCAAGCTCTACTTTTCCGCGTATGACGGATCCATGAGCCCCGGCCACGGTTATGAGCTCTGGGTGAGCGACGGCACCGAAGAAGGCACCGTGCTTTTCCACGACATATATGTGGGCTACGGAAATCCTAACGGAAATCCGTTGTGGCTCAAGGTGATGAACGGTAAGATTTTTTTCAGCGCCAAGGACGATTATGGTCAAGAGCTGTGGGTAAGCGACGGGACCGCAGCCGGCACCAAGATGGTCGAAGATATCGTCCCCGGTTCGGTCAGCAGCGGGGTCAAAAATATCATCCCGATGAACGGGAAGATATTTTTTTGCGCATACGACGGTGGCACATATGGACACGAGCTCTGGGTGAGCGACGGCACGGAGGCCGGCACCACAATGGTCAAGGACATAGCCCCCGGTTCGGGCGACAGTTGGCCGGGCAATTCCCCGGCCTATTTCACCGTCATGAACGGCAAGCTGTTTTTCGGCGTGGACGACCTCACCCATGGCTGCGAGCTCTGGATGAGCGACGGCACGGAAGCAGGCACCAGGATGGTCAAGGACATAAATTCTGGCGGCAGCAGTATGGTCTCCCAGCTGTTCGCCATGAACGGCAGGCTCTTCTTCATCGCGTGGGACGGCTCACATGGTTACGAGCTCTGGGCGAGCGACGGCACCGAAGCGGGCACCACAATGGTCAAGAACATACACCCGTTCAGTCACGCGTTTCCCGAGCTTTGATTGCCATTGCGCGAGCCTTCCGCAGTTGGGCCGGTTCTTCATCCTGGGGATTGACGTCCAGGATTGTGGCGGCCGCATTCAAGCAGACCGATGATGCCGGGGGCCTGGCGACAAGCCCCGGCCCCCGGCAGGCTTGTGTCCCGTTCAGCGGATAGTTCGAATGGCGCTCTCGAGGTAGTTCCTTCCATCCTCTGTTATTTCCAGTTCATAGGCAAGGGTGTCCGATAAAATATCCATCTCGTCCCACTTGTCCGGATTCTTCAGGAATTCCCGGGTCTCCGCATCGCTCAATACCGTGTGGGACATCGGTTCAAAGGTGTCTTCATCCGCCATTCTGTAGCCGGTTTTAATCACCTTGATGAATCCTAGCGTCCACAGCGACCCGATTACATTGCCCGCCATCCTGAATAATTCCCGCATATCGAGGCTGCCGTTGCGAACCTCGATATCATTGAGCAGGTTGCCGATGCGGTAAGGGTAAAAATCGGCCTCAATAAGCACCCCTTCCTCGATTTCCTGGATGTCTGTCATACGCTCCTCCTTTCATGGTCTTGTTATGAATTACTACGCGGGAGCGGTGAAAAAAATGAACAAAATCTTCCCCCGCATCCCCCATGAAAGGCGCACGTGCAACAAGCCATCGGCAGAAATTAATACTTCCATCCCATGAAGCAGAACGCGATGATGTTCATAATCACCGGCACCGCGTAGATGATCCCCAGCGTGACGAGTTTCGACTTCATCTGCTTCAGGCTGATCACGAGTATCGCCGCGCAGAAGAAGTGAAAATAGCCGATCAGGAATATCAGCCATATCCCCTGGAAGGAGAGGTACCAGAAGGGATATTCCCACACCAGGTGGCCGCCGATATTCAGCAGGCACTCCACGAACACGCAGAACGCGGAGTAGCCGATCGCCCAGAACCATTTTTCAGGGAGGCCCAGTATCCTCTCTTCGGTGGATTCCGAGAGCGAATGGTAGAAAATGATACCGACGATCAGGAACATGAACATGATTTCGATATTCCAGCCCACCATCGTCCGGAGCGCCGTGTCCCCGGGCGCGGTCCAGAACGCCGAGCGGCCGGACAGCACCATCACCCACCCGTTCCAGGTTTCGTTGAAAAAGTCTACGCCGAAAATGGTCAGGCCGGCGAGAACCGCGTTCCAGTTTCCGGATTTGCGCGCCTCCTTGATTTCGCGGGTGTAGATGTAAAATACGATCGCGAGCAGCGGAATCACGTACCACTTGATCATGGACAGGTCGCGAAGTCCGTTCAATGCCTTGAGTGTCGCTTCGGTCATGCTGTGCCTCCTTGTTATTTTATGCCGCGCGGTCCCGATGAAGGCGCGGATTCGAATCCGCGCCTTCATCGGGACCGTTATCTCCTCATCTCCATTGAAAGACGCCCGCGTCCAGGGCATTGCTCCTGGAATCTATTTTCTCAACAGTCCGCGCAGTATAATGTCGAGCCCTTCTTCGAACATTTTCAGGACGCTGCTCCCCTCCGACTTCACGTACGCCTTGATGAGAAACATTATGTAAATTGAGAAAATGAGCTCGGTAGTGTGCGGGACGTCTATGCGGCGAAATGTCTTCTCGCGGATACCCTGTTCCAGGATGGAACGCAGTATCCCCATCGCCCCCTCGTTAATCTCACGGAACCGGTCCTCGCCGGCGGAGAGGGTGAAAATGCCGCGGTCCTCTTCGAGTATCTTCCTGAGGTCGGGGCGGCCCGACAGGTATTCGAACGAGCGCCGCGCCATGACGCGGAACCGCTTCACGGCGCCGGTCTCGCACTCCACCGCGGCCGCCACGGAATCCCGCCATTCGATGAGGGCGTTACCGACCGCCTTTTCATAGAGGTCGCGCTTGTCGCGTACGTAGAAATACACGTTGCCCTTGGTCATACCCGTCTCGCGCGCGACGTCCTCCACAGCCGTTTTCCGGTAGCCAAACCGCGCAAAAAGACCCAGCGCGGCCCGCAGAATCTCCTTTTCCCTGTCGTCGCGTGACATTGAATAATTGACCTCAATAGTCAAATATTCTAATTTATTCTCCCGGTCAAGCAGTTTTCCATGGCGCGGGGCCGATTCCGCCGGCAGATTTCCCGAATACTCCTTGCGATTCCGCACCGTGTCGGATATGGTGGCGCCCGGTGCTTGAAAAGTCCGCGGCCGGGACGACCGCTGCACGCGAGGTGATACATGATCTATAACGGCGACTGGGAAAAGACGAAGGGACGCTTCCAGGCCTTCTGGGAATGCGATATGCTCGACCGCTGCTGCATATCGGTGACCGCGCCGCGCGCGGAACCGCTCCCGACCTCGATCGAGCTTAAGGAGCCGCGGGACCTGGTCCAGCAATGGACGGACCCTGAGCTCGCGCTGCGCACCTACGAGTTCGCCTTCTGCTACGGATACCTGGGAGGCGACGCGCTTCCTGTCACCTCGCCCTACCTGGGGCCGGGCGTCGTCGCGGCACTCCTGGGCGCCGATTATACCCTCCAGCCCGACACCGTCTGGTTCGGGAAGGTGCCTGTCCTTGCGGACTGGGCCTCGCGCGCGCCGCTCGCGCTCGATCGTGAGCACCCCCTGTGGAAGGCCCTGATGGATATGACCGCGCGGTACGCGGAGCACGCGCCGGGTCGTCACGTCGTGGGCATGACGGACCTGGGAGGCTGCTTCGACATCGCGGTGTCCCTGCGTGGGACCCAGGAGCTCATCTACGACCTTATCGATTGCCCGGAGGAGGTGGTGAGGCTCGGGGAGGAGATCGACACGGCCTGGATGCAGGGCTTCGACGAGCTCTATAAAATTATCGCGCGCGGCGGGGCCGGGATGACGGCATGGATCCCGCTCTACCTGGAGGGCAGGTGGTATCCCCTGCAATGCGATTTCAGCGCGAACCTGTCACCGGCGCTCTTCGATCGTTACGTGATGCCCTCGATCGAGAGGGAGGCCCGGGCGCTCGACAGGGCCATATACCACCTGGACGGTCCCGACGCGGTGAAATACATCGACTCGATCCTGGATATCGGGAAGATCCACGGCATTCAGTGGGTGCCCGGGGACACGGGCGTTCCGGAATCGTCGGTCGCGCACGACAAGTGGTTTCCCCTGTACGAGAAGATCCAGCGGCGCGGGAAATGCCTGGTGCTCCTGGACGTAAACCCGCGCGAGATAGAAAAGATACTCGGGCGCGTATCGGCGAAGGGGGTTTTCATGACGACCAGGTGCGATTCCCAGCAGGAGGCGGACGATCTGCTCGCGCTCGTCGGGAAATGGAGCAGGCCTTAGGGGAATGTGCGCCGGCCGCCCGTAAGAAATATCGGACCCCATTGAATGCGCCGCGGCCGGTAAGTATATTTTACTACTCACGTGCAGGGGGGCACAATGAACGTAAAAAAGTATCTCTTCGCGAGCGCCGCGGTCTTCGTGGCGTTCCAGGTGCTCGATTTTATCTTCCACGGGCTTATAATGTCCGACATCTACAAGGGGCTGTCAGGGCTCTGGCGTCCCGATATGATGTCGTACATGTGGATCTTTTACCTGGGGGGAGTCGTGCTCGCGCTCACCTTCACCTATATTTTCGTGAAGGGCTATGAGGGCAAGGGGATCATGGAGGGGGTCCGGTTCGGGATAGTCGCCGGGCTGTTCATGTATGTCGTGGGAATGTTCGGGCAGTACGCGATGTACCCCATACCGTTCTCACTCGCGCTTTACTGGTTCCTGTACGGCATGGTACAGTTCGTCATCGGGGGGATCATCGCCTCGCTGATATACAAACCGTAACGGGCCGCGCATCCGGGGGGCCGTGCGCGGCCGCCCCGGCGGGCGCCTCATTCCCCCCACATCTCGCGCAGCCGCGCCATGATGTCGAAGAAATCGTTCCACGGGATATAGGGCCTTCCGTGCTTTTCCATGTGCTGCGCCAGGTGGTCCCGCGCGAATACGACGGGGGCGCGCAGCGCCATCGCGTAATCCGTGATGCCGTCCCCGATCGCCACGGGCCGCCGGGCGTTGTAGCCTTCCATGATCATGGATTTCGCAACCATCTCGGTCCCGCCCTGGTAATCGGAATGCGGCTTCAAGTACTCGCCCGAATCGTCCAGGTCGATCGCGTATACCGCGTGCACCCTTGAAAGGAAGCCATCGAGGCGCGCCTCGATCATGGCGCGCAATCCCCCGGAGATTATGACGAAGGGGATGTCGCGCTCCTCCAGGAAGCCCAGGAATTCCGGGAACCCCGGGCGCAGCGGTTTCGCGCGCACGAACTCCCGGATTTTCGGCAGCGTGCTCGATTCCAGGGATTCCAGGATCATGCATACCGCCTCGCGCAGGGTGATCCTTCCCTGGGCGGCATCGTTGCCGATCTTCTTGAACAGCTCGGGATTGAACGTGTAGAACATAGAGACGAAGGTTTCTTCGGCGGTGATTGTCCCGTCGAAGTCGCAAAAGACGATACGGTCGATCGTTGAGCTCTCGGTCATGGTTTTATCCTTTCCCATGCGGTCACCCGGTCGTGCCGACAGGGTCCGCTTTTGGCGTGCACACCGTAATGGTCCCGCCTCCCCAGCACAAGCATTTTTAGCCCGAAGAAGGCGACGTTCCGGCCGGAGGAATTTCGGTGCGCCGCGCGCCGGGAGGGCATTAGCCGGGGCCGATATTTTCTCCTCATTCCAGGCCGGTACCGTGTCACACGCGTACCGGGTTTCGCAAAAAAGCTTGTCTACCCGTGTATTCGGATGTACATTAGAAAAGCGTTTGGGGTTCCGTATTCGTGCGGAAACACCACATAAATAGAATTCCTGCCTTTCGCGAAAGACTCCGTGGGAACCCTGGTGACGGGATCGCAGCAATCTGACATAAGAGTCGGCAGTTGTATCCGACCGGATCGTAAAGGACGGAAATCGCCGAAGCGCTAAAAAAAATGAATTCCGCGTACCGCGGAGAGCGGGGCGGATTTCAGTTCAACGCGTACTCGTTCCTTCCAGGCGGGAGGGCGTCGTATTCAGACCGGGATTTTAAATCTATGTATCACGGGAGGTAGTATGAAACACGCAGTGATCGCAGTAATGGTCGTGGCCCTCGCGGCCGCGTTCGCCTGCAAGGGGGAAACGACCGTCGAAATGAAATGCGGACAGAGCGCGAAGGATCTCAAGATCGCCGTGGGCTCCTCGTTCATCGCGAAATGCCCCGCGAACTGCACCACGGGCTCGGTGTGGGGCATCGATACGTATACCGAGGATTCGGCGGTCTGCGCCGCGGCGATTCACGCGGGGGTGCTCAAGGCGGAAGGCGGCATGGTGCGCGTCCTCATGAAGCCCGGCCTGAAGGAATACAAGGGAGCCGAGAAAAACGGGGTGAAATCGAACACCTGGGGGTCTTTCGATAAAAGCTTCGTGCTGGAAAAGAAGTAGCCGGCCCCGCAAGACGCCCTGGGTCACGTGCCGCCGTGGGCGGCCCGTGTCGCCCGGGCGGTCTTCGCCGGTGGACGGGCTGTCAGGCCGGCTGGGGCGCGCCCGGCGCCGTCCGGCGATCGATTATATAGTTGCGTATGATGGCCCGGGCCGCGCTCGATATCTCAGTAAACCGCACGTTGTAATAATAGACGGTGCGGTCCTTGAAATAAATGTCCCGCATGATACGGCTCGCGGCCTTGATCTTGAAGTCCTCCATCTTGAACTCGAGCGTGTAGGGTATGTTGAACTGGAGCTTCTGGTTGGTGCGGATCACGGCCTCGTTCTCGTCGAGCTTGAAAATGAGCCCGTCTAATTGCATCGGCTTTTCCCCCTCCACGGGCACGGCCTCCGGTGACAGGATGGTGCAGGGCACGTTCACGTCGATGAAGGGAAAATGGTCGGCCTCGACGTGCTCGAATGCCGGGGGCATCGCGATCTCGACCACGGTCCCCGTGACCTTCGCGACCGGCGACGTGAAGGCGTATCCCCCGTCGCCGCTGCGCCACAGGTAGCAGCGCACGGGCGTCCCGGGCGCGAACCCCCCGGCGGTTTTGTTGCCGCCCAGGAGCTGGATGACGAGACCGGCCTCGTTCTTGTCCGTGATTTTTCCGATGTCGAAATAACCCTCGTCGGTGGTGAGGTACATCAACCTGTTCGCTTCGATCTCGGACATCGCGGCCAGCGGCTTGCGCACCTCGGCGAGGTAGTAGAGCTTTTCGTGGGTGATGACGATGTCCTTGCAGATCGATTCCAGCGGGACGTCTTTGTCCTCCAGCCTGCGCGCCTTTTCCAGGAATCCCCCGACCGCTTGCTCGAAGAAGGCTGGATCGTTCAGGACCTGGGCCGATTCCGCCAGGTTCCGGATCTCGGCGATGCGTACCAGGATCTGCATCTGGTACCTGGTGAGCCCGCGCTGCATGCCGCGGATGCGAATGCGCTCCGCGTTCGTCTCGATGCGTCCCTCCTCCCTGCGGATATTGACGCGGAGGTAGACCACCACGACGGCGATCATGATGAAGATGATCAGCAGGATGAGGATGGGCAACGGTATAAGCTGGGTGAGCGTCTTGTAGGAGATGAAGCCCTGGGATAATTCCCGAACAAATTCATTGAAATCATTCATAGGTTTTTCCCGCTAGTAAGAATATATGTATTTGTTGTACAGAGAGCAATTGACAAGTTGCGAAACTACCGGCGCGCACTCGCAGGGAACCCCTGTAGGGGCTTTCTAGGGGGCTCCGCCCCTTATACCCCGTTAATAAATAAGTTCGCAACAAGTCTGATAACGATGGCATTACGAGCGTTGACTGGTGAAGTATACCGGCATGGTCCGGGGAGGGCAAGGATAATTTGCGGGGGCCGATATCACCTCCTGCCGGGCGCAACGCCGGGCAAGGGGGATATTCTTCTTAATTGTCGACGATTACTATCTCGACCCTGCGGTTCGTGGCGCGGTCCTCGGGGGTCTCGTTGGGCACCTTGGGCCTGCTGCTGCCGTAGGCGATCGCGGAGAGGCGGTTCTTCTTGACCCCCGAAGCTTCAATATACCCCAGGACCTTGAGCGAGCGCGCAGCCGAAAGCTCCCAGTTGGTATGGTAATCGGTTTTAAGGTCCTTGAAGGGGTTGTCGTCTGTATGCCCCTCTATGCGGACGTTGTTATCGAAGCTCAGGAGGAGGTCCGCGATCTTTTTAAGGGTCGCCTTCGCGTCCGGTAAAAGCTCCGCGGAGCCCGATTCGAAATAGGCATCGGAGGCGAGCGTCACCACGATCCCGATCTCGTTCGAAACCACGCTGACCCGGCCCGTCGTCACGTCCTGCTTCAACAGGCCCTTGATCTTGCTGATGTGGATCTTCTTCTTCTGGGATTTGCCCTTTTCCGAGGGAAGCTGCCCGGCGCTGTCCAGGATCCCGCGGCCCCCGGTCAGGATACCGCCCTGTCCCGGGACGATGCCTTCTTCAAAAATGCCCATGTTGCCGCCCTGGAAGATGGTCTGGAGGGCCTGGGAAATCTTTTTGTATTTTTCCGTGTCGACGTTGCTCATTGAATAGAGCACGATGAAGAACAGCATCAGGAGCGTGATCATGTCCGCGTAGGTGAGCAGCCATCGTTCCAGATTTTCGTGGGCTTCTTCCCTTTTCTTCTTTGCCATTGTCCTATCTCATGCCGGGTTGTCGTCGGTTGATGCCGGTTCCGCCTATGTCTGCGAAGACTCGATTTCGTCGAACTTCGTCCCTTCCTCGAGGTACGATACCAGCCTGTCCTTAATGAGCGCCGGGTTGTCGCCGGACTGGAGCGACTGGAGCCCGGTCATGATGCATTCCATCTCGAGAATGTCCTTTTTCATTTTCAGCTTGAGCTTGTTGCCCACGGGAAGCCAGAAGAGGTTCGCGAGGCCGATACCGTAGAGCGTCGCGATGAACGCGGTCGCGATGGAATGGCCCAGGGCGCGCGCGTCCCCGCCAAGGTTGGCGAGCACGAGCACGAGGCCCATAACCGTTCCGATAATACCCATCGTCGGGGAAAATCCGCCGGCCGTGTCGAAGATGGCGGCCTCCTCCTTGCGGCGCTGTTCGTAGAGGTAGACGTCGTTTTCCAGGGTATTGCGAACGATGTCCGGGTCCACGCCGTCCACCACCATGCGGATCCCCTTCTGCAAGAACGGGTCGGGGAGGTGCTCGATATCGTCTTCAAGCGCGAGCAGGCCCTCGCGGCGCGCCTTTTCCGCGAAGGAAACAAGCTCGACCACGGTTTCCTTCGTGGGGCCCTTGGAGGAGATCATCGCGTCCTTGAACAGGGGAATGATGCTCAAAACCTCCTTGATGCCGAACGAGGTCATGAGCGCGCCCAATGTACCGGTAACGATAATGATCAGGGCGCTGAAACCCACCAGGCCGCCCGGAGAACCGCCCTCCAGGAGGTACCCGACAAAAATTCCGCCGAAGCCGAGCGCCAAACCGAGAATTGTTGAACTATCCGGACCGCCCTTTTTCATAACGCACCTTTAAAAATGGACATAATTAGCAATATTGTATTATTATGGAACGACACCTAACACTTCTTTATTAATATCGTCTCTTGGGGGAATAAATCCATGCAAAATATTTTAATCCGGAGACCTGGTCGGGCAGACGGCGTTTTGTTCCGTTCTTCCCGCGTCCGCTATCACGAGCCCCGCGAGCATGAGCCCGAAGATGGCGGTAATGTGCACCAGTGCCCCGTTCACCTGCTTTTTCATCCCGCACCAGTCGACGGCCCCCGCGTCATTGGTCTCGCAGAAGCTGGCGCGGTCGTGGACGCAGGCGCATTCCCCGCTCCCGCACATGGTCTCCACAGCGGGCGGGACCGGGAGCTCGTCGCTGTAGACGCACACGATGTCGGTGGTGAGTGTGCGGTCGCGGAGCATTTTACGCACCCTGCGGGCGAGCGGGCAGTTCTTCGTGTTCGTGATAAGCTCCGTGCGGATCTTCGAGGCGTCGCTGCGCGCCCCCGCGCCCATGGACGAGTACACGGTTACGCCCGCGGCGAGGCAGTTCTCCAGGAGCAGTATCTTGTTCGTGAGGCTGTCGATCGCGTCGATTACGTAATCGAACGAGGCGAGGTCGAATTCCCCGCTCGTGGACTCCCCGTAGGCGATATGCCGCGCGGTGATGTTCGCGTCCGGGTTGATCGCGAGGAGACGGTCGCGCATCTCCTCTACCTTGGATTTTCCCAGGTTGAGCGCGGTGGCCTGCGACTGGCGGTTAATGTTCGTAGGGCAGATGATATCGGAATCGACGATGGTGATGGCGCGGATCCCCGTGCGTGCGAGGGCCTCGGCGCACCAGCTCCCGACGCCCCCCACGCCGAACACGGCGACCCGCGCGCCGGTGACACGCGCCATCGCCTCCGGCCCCAGGACGAGCTCGCTACGGTGCAGGATGGATTTATAAAGCTGATGCATGACGCCCCCGGAATAATCACAAAAAGGATAGCATGGAAACCGGTGTCAACCAGTTTTATGCCGGTGAGCGAATGGTCCAGGGCACGCCCGGTGCGGAGCACTCTATCCGGAGCTTTCCGGGTCGTCGGAGGGCCGGGTTTCCGCGACTTCGCCAAGCGCCGCCTTCCGAACCCCTTTGCGTTTCCCCCTGGTCGCCAGGCCCGTGATGAACAGGGCCGAGAACAGCGCCATGACGGGGAGCCCCACGAAAAGTGAACACTCCCGCGCCGCCGACGATGCCAGCCTTTCGAGCAGGATGTCCCCCGCGGGCGGAAGCATGAACCAGGTATAGACGTGGGCCCCCAGGATGAGCGCCGCGCCCGCGAGCACGATCACCGCGGACGGGTACACGAGCAGGCGCGCGAGCGCTGCGCGCCTGGCGGACCGTTCCCGCCGGGAAAAGACAAGCAGCCCCAGGAATAACAGCACCGTCCCGGCGAGCGTGTAGACCAGGTAGCGCCCCCAGGAGAGGACGAGCATGACGAGGCGCGCGGTTTCGGCGGCTTCACCCTCGAGGACCGCGCCGGTCATGGTGAGCACGCCGTTCTGGAGCGAAGCGCCGTATTTTCCCAGGAAGCTTTTTCCCAGCGACTCGCCCAGGCTCGAATCGAACAGCCTGAACATGGCCGCGTAGAGCGCGGGGTTCTGCACCAGGTTGGATCTGCCTATCTCGTCGACGAAGACCTCGGAGAGCAGGTGGCGCGACCTGCGCACCCCCAGGGAATCGTCGTCCACCCGGAGGCTTAGCGCGATGTCCGGCAGCCGGATGGACACGCCCCCGCCCGATTCGAACACGCGGCCGTAGGCGCGCTGGGTTTCGTACGATGCAAGAAACGCGATGCATTTTTCTATTTCGCCGCGCAGGGCGCCTTCCACGAGCCGCTCGTTCAGGAGACGCGTGAGCCGCGGCTCCAGGAGCTCGAAATCCGCAAAAACCTTCGCGCCAAGGGATCCTCGATGCTTCTCGGCGATGCGCCGCGCCTGGACCTGCTTGTCCTCGTACGCGGATTTTACGTCGTCGAACCTGTCCTCTGCCTCGTCCATGGGCCCTTCGAGCTTCTTGATCTCCTTCTTGTGTTCCTTGCGGTGCTTCTCTATCTGCGTGACGAGCGCGTCGAGGTTCGCGAGCTCATCCCTGCGAAACGCCTCGAAGCGTTCCTTTGTCGCGTACAGGTCCTTCACGTCGTCGAACGATGTATCGGACAACTCGCCGCGGCGCTTCTTCGCCTGTTCGTATTCCCGCGTGCGGTTGAGGTCGTCGTAGCGGCTTTTCGCCTGCGCGTACTCCTCCTTCGCGCGCTCGAACGCGGTCGCGGCGTCCCGGAGCTTCACCTTGCGCTCGATCTCGTCCTGGATGTTCCTGTTGGTCTCCCAGTTTTTCGACTCGATGAACGCGGTGAGAAATCCCGTGCGCTTGATGATTCCCGTGTAAAACGCGCTTGAGGTGGCAAGGAAATGCATAAGGGTCGCGAGCGTGAGGAGGGGAATGACGACGAGCGCCGCCGCGGCGAGCGTCCTGAACAGTATGCCTTTCGTGCGTGCCTTCCCGCCCGCGGCGGCGGGGCGCTTCTCTCTTTGCATGACGGCCTCTGAAAACGGGATTGGATCGGATTGAAACGGGAAACGAGCGCCCGGAAGAGGATGGTTCTTAAAGTCAAAAACCAGGGCGCCCCTGCCGGGTCAAACTGTCCGCGCCGGGAACCCCCCGGTCCCCGGGAGAGCCGGTTCACCTCACCGGGCTTCTCCGCTTCGCCAAAGGGGATCGGGGACCGGCCCGGACGGCGCTGCGCCGTTTATTCGGCCTTGGGGGCCTCTTCCGGGGTCTCCGCGGCCGTCTCTTCGACGGGGGTTTCGCCTTCGATCACTTCGCCGGGTTCGGCCTGGCTGCCGCGCTCGGCCTTTTTCTGGCGCTTTTCTTCTTTCTTTTTCTTCTTATCCAGTTCTTTGCGCCGTTTTTGGCTGCTGTAAAAATTTGGTCTCAAAGTCGCTCCTTCATTAAATCACCGCCGGGTGGTTTAATTTTTTCATTATATTTGCGGTATGCGAAACGCGCGCGATCGTATGCAGGGGTGATACGCGGGCGCTTCGCCCTTGTGCGTGCCTGGAACTGTTGAATGGTGTATCGGCTATGGGGGATATGCGCGGAAGAAGGCCGCGCGTGCTGCCGTCATCTGTCGTCCGGGAACCCGGACGCCGGGACTTTTCGGAAGGCGATTCTGCGGCGATTATTGAATGATATGTTCTTATCGCTGGGCCTCCCGCATCGGCATCCTCCATGTTTATAGTACCACAGACAACGCCGGAAAACCAGTCCCGGCGTATTTGGGGAGAATATCAGGATATGCGGGGAATTGGCAAGTACTAACGCACGCGGGGGCGAAGTTTTTTTCGCCAGAGGCGTGTAAGAATGGGACCCCCTATCGCTTCACGATGAGCGAGACGCACAGCGCGAGGAAGGCGTGTGCGCACACGAGCGTATACCCCGTGGGAAGATCGAATTCGTAGGAGGCGGCGATTGCCGCGATGTTCACCGCCGTCCCTATTGTCCACGCCCTGACGAGCGCGTTTCCCTTCTTCGTCATGCCGGCGATGAGGGCCGGGGAGACCAGGAGCGCGAACACGATGAGCACGCCCGCGAGGCGCACCGAGCTCGTCACCGTCACCGC
Organism: Spirochaetota bacterium; assembly: GCA_004297825.1. NCBI lineage: Bacteria > Pseudomonadati > Spirochaetota > Spirochaetota bacterium. Next base: position 74,496 of record SCSX01000033.1, on the reverse strand, counting down.
GAACGTGACGAAGAAGATGGCGTCCCGGGCGAACCCCCGGGCCTTACGGTAGAAGAGAAACAGGAAGAGCCCTATTCCGGAGTAGATGAGCGCGGTGACGAGCACCTCGCGCAGGGGGGTGAAGAGTATATCCGAGGCCATGAGGCGCTGAAACTCCTCCATGCCGTGCGGGGACCGCGAGAGCAGGATGTATACCGCCGAGAGCGAGAACGCATACATGAGGCCTATGAACGCCTCCAGGTGTTGGGACCTTCGCGATCCCAGGGCGATGGCGAGACCCGCCGAAAGGGCGAAGAACAGCGACACGGGATAGAGGTACGCCCCGTCCAGGAAAAACAGGGAGGCCGCGGCGCCCAGCGCCGCCGCCTGGCCTATGGCGAGATCGGTGAAGATGATTCCCCGCTTTATGATTTCCAGCCCGTAAAAGGAATGTATTCCCACGAGCACCACGGAAAGAAGGAATGCGGTGAGCAGTATGTCGATCATTGCGCGAGCCTCCTCGTGATTTCTTCGAACAGGGCGAAGATGTCGCCGGTGCCGTCGACCGCGCCCGCGTCGTGCGGGAGCACGATGAGACGCAACCCGAATTTCGCCGAGAGGAGCGCGGACGCGTCGTCCGGATGATAGACGTCCTGCAAAATTCCCCACACCCCGTCCGCGGCCAGGCGCGCTTCGAGCATCGCGATGTGCCGCGACGCGGGGGGGATACCCGGGAGCGGTTCTATAGTCGCGACGACGACGACGCCGTAGCGGTTCAGCAGGTAGTCGAACAGGCGATGATACTCGATCACCTTCACGCCCTTGAGCTTCGAGAGCCTCGCGTCCCAGCCGGCCAGGCGCGCGCTCCACGCGGCCGCGAATTCGGCGAGGTTCGCCTCGTAATACGCGGCGTTGTCCCCGTCAAGCTCGGCGAGCCGCGCGGCGATTGCCTTCGCGATCACGGGTATGTTGTACGGGTCCAGGGCGAAGTGCGGGTTCCCCTCCGGGTGGATGTCTCCCTCGGCGCGGGAGACGCTGTCGCGCGGGTCCAGAAGCGTGACGGTCGCGGAAAGATCCAGGAATCCGCGCTCGCCTGGGAAGACCACGGGGTTGTTCGCCTGGCGGATGAGCGGCGGGAGCCAGCCGATCTCGAGCTGCGCGCCGTTCATGATGAGGAGATCGGCGCCGCGGAGCTTCGCGATGTAGGAGGGCTTGGGTATTATCGTGTGCGGGTCGTAATCGGCGCGCGCGAGCGGGAATACCGACACCCGGTCCTTTCCTATGTATTCGGTGATGCTCGCGATCCACGGGTACGTCGTGACGACGCTCGTTTTTCCCGCGAAGGCGGGGGCGCCGATACACATAGCGGCTGCGAAAATCGCGATTCGTATAATAAGCCTTTTCATGGCTTTCCTCCGGTTTTAATATGAATGCGCGCCGTGCGCGCCTATCGCCATGGTGAAGGCGAGGAAGACCTCATCGTTCGTCGTCCGCTTCGCGGCCCCGTCCAGGTAGCCGCTCCGGTCATGGGAGCCCTGGAGCCGGATCCGGGAAAACTCGGTGGGGACGAATTCGATCATCGCAGTATGGCGCATAAGGTTTTCCGGCAGTTTCGACGAAACGCCGCCGATCTTTTCCTTATTGGTATCCAGGAGATCGAACCGGTACCCGGTGCGCCAGCGCTGCGCGAATCGGAACACCGACTGCGCGTACATGCCCGACTGTTTCTTTTCAATGCGCTCCCTTCCGCCCGCGTTGTCGAACCGGTCGCCCTTCATGGTGCGGTTGAGGTACTCCGCCTGCAGCGAGAGGAACCGATACGAATTGATGAGAAACTTGAGCGTGATATCGGCGCCCAGTATTCCGGTATCGGCGCGCAGCGCATAGCCGTCGGGATTTTCCGCCGGGTCCGCGTCCACGCCCGCGTTGATGCGCGATTCCCCCATTGCGTACGAGACGCCGTACAGCACCGACAGCGCCCCGATATCGAACGAGGAGCGCGCGTATCCCACCTTGAGATTGGGGGGCGGGCTGTCGCCTATCGCATGGGTCCCCGGGAAATCCCGGAATCCCTCCGTGCCGAAGCTCGCCTCATTCGCGCCGCGGAGGATTTCCGCGTTCAGCGATACATAAAAGGGGAGGGGCGCGATCCACGAGAGCCGGGCCCCGACCTCGACCAGGCCCTCGTCGCCGAAAAAGGCGCGCGTGACCAGCGGCGCGTCCGCGAAGTCCCACACGTGCGGGTGCTGCTCGTTCAGGCGGCCGAAGCCGCTCCTGAATTTGCCCCCGCGGAAGGAGAAGCCGAACGGCAGCGCGCGCGTCGTGAAGTACACCTCCTCCATCTCGAAGCTTTCCTCCGTAAGGTGGAACGCGGCGAAGAGATCGAAGTAGGGGTCCACGGCGGACGCGAGGGTGAGCTCGCCGTAGTTGAGGTTAAAGCCGTTCGTCGCGTTCATGGCCTCATGCGAAAGGCCTTCACCAGGCACTACATGGGTAAATCCCGGTATTTCGAGCGAGGCGTAGCGCTCGTCGCTCATGGTGCGCGCCACGGTCGAGAAGTCGACGATGAACGATATATCGGGGACGTATTTCCCCTGGGCGAAGGGAGAGCCCGTGGCGCGTTCCTTTACGATCGGTTCCTGTGCGCCGGCGATTCCCGCCTCCAGAAGAATGCACAACGCGGCCGTAAATGCGAGGATGCGATTAATCATGATTCCTCCGATAGAATTCCATTTTCCTGTCCAGAACAGGCCCCGTGGCGCGATGTCGAACAACGGGCGCAACGGGACGCCGCGCGGGCGTGCCAAAGCTTCCGCGTCCGCGCAGGGTCTTGCCGGTGGATGATCAGATTTCTATCGGGGGCGCGTTGGGCAGCGTGGTAAGAGAGCGGAAGAAGTTGGAAAGTATCGGCGTGTGGTCGATGCGGACGTTCCCCGAGCGTTCGAACGCGGGTGCGCATGCATGGTCCGCCTTCGCGTCCATGCCGCTCCCGGATGCCGAGGCGAGCGCACAGACGGGGCAATCCCGCTGGGATTGCGTGTTTTCATGGTGATGCGGCGGCACCGCCCCGAACAAGACTATAAAAGCGGCGATTGCCGATACGGCGATAAACCGTTGGATGCGCTTCATACCTGGATGATACGCCCTGGCCGGGGGGGCGTCAACCGATAAGCGCAAGAATTTCCGCAAAAATTTCTTCGGGGCCGCGCTCGCCCGGAATTTTCCGGAGGGTGCCCCCCGACGTGTAGAAGTCCGCGACCGGAAGGGTCTCGCGCGTGTAGACATCGAGGCGGTTGCGGGCGGTCTCCTCGTTGTCGTCGTCGCGCCGCGCGAGCGCGCCGCCGCACGATTCGCATTTCCCGGACGCGGGCGCGCCGCGGTGAATGTTGAAAATGCGCCCGCACCCTGAACACACGCGCCTCCCGGTGATGCGGCGCATGACCTCCTCCGCGCTCACGTCGATGAGGAACGCGGCGTCGATCTCGTGCTCCTTCATGAGCTCCCAGGCCTGGTACACGGTACGGGGAAAGCCGTCCAGGACGAATCCGTCGGGACAGTGCGCGCCGATATGCGCGATCACCGCGTCGGTGATGAGCGCGGCCGGACCGATCTCGCCCCGGTCCATGAACTGCTTTATCTGAAGGCCGAACTCGGTGCCGCGCGCGACCTCGCCGCGGAGGATGTCCCCCGATGAAATGTGCGCGAGGCCGAACTTTTCAGTAAGCATCCTCGCCTGTGTTCCCTTGCCGCACGCGGGCGGTCCCATGAGTACTATCTTCAATGCGCTGCCTCCGGATTGTCATCCATGTCGGGATGTAGGTGTATCGGCCCCCCGCGCCTTGAGGACGCACCGGACGGAACATGGCGCATGGCGGGCGGTGAATGCGAACAGGGGACAGCAGTGAGGCAGCGCGTGTTTTTTGTAAAACAATATTTTTGTCCGCGCGCGGGTGGTCCTCCGCCGTTTATAAATTTGACAGGATTCGCCCATTATGGTAAAACACTGGCAAGGGATCGCTCAACCGCATCGCGCCGCGGGAAACGCGCCGCGGCGAAATAAAGACACCAGCGGGGTGCAATGGAAAGAAAAAGCTATACTGCCCGGGAGGTCCTTGAAATCAGGGGTAGCCTCATCTTCGTCTATCTTTTTATATTCAGTACGGTCATATCCGCGGTCTTCCAGTTATTGGCGAGCGTAAAACCGGCAACGATCCTGACCGCGTTCGTCATGAACCTGCTGATCGTCATTATCGGGTTCGTCATTTTTTTCCGGAAGAAGCGCAGGCTTTCCACCGGCGCACTCCGCTGGACCGCGGGATTCATCCTCGCCCTGATGCCCAACGCGGCGAAATACAGTTACGCGGTCAATATCGACTGGACCTATGCCGTCGAGTGCTACCAGGTTTCGGCGATGGTGGTATTCTGCCTGGTGGTCCTCCAGTTTTTTTACGACAGGAAGATATTCATCACGATGTCCGTGATTTCCTTCGCGAACTGGCTGCTGTTTCTCTACGTGGCGCACGGCAAGGGGGTCGAGTTTTACCTCCAGACGTATAAGGACGGCCAGGTCTACCATGGGGTCATGCTCCTGCGCGAGGCGTACTTCCTGGTCATGATGGCGATCATAACGTATATATCCTACAAGAGCATTCCCGTGATCGAGGACTACGAGTCCCGCACCGGGGCGCAGAGGGCGATCATCGAGAAACAGTCGAAGAACCAGCGCGACCTGGTGAAGGGAATCCAGGCCAAGATGAACGGGCTCTTCGACAGGGTGCACGCCCAGAGGCAGGTCACCGCCGATTTCAGCGAACGCATCCAGAGCCAGGCCTCGACCTTCGAGGAGATATCCGCCACCGTCGAGGAACTGCGCGGATCGTCGGAAAATATCGCGGGCACTGCCCGCAGCCAGCTCGTGGAAAGCGACGGAATGAGCGCAACCATCGAGAGCTTCAAGAAGCTCAAGGGCGAAACGAGGGCGCGGCTGGAAGGCTTGCTGGGCGATATCAATGCGGTCGTCGCGCACTCCGAGACGGGGAAGGACAAGATCGGCGTCGTCGAAAACACGATGCTTGAGATCAGGACGCAGGGGACCAGGATCGCCGAGACGCTTTCAATCATAGTCGACATCGCGGACAGGATCAACCTGCTTTCGCTCAACGCCTCGATCGAAGCGGCGCGCGCGGGCGAGCACGGCCGCGGCTTCGCGGTCGTCGCCGACGAGATCGGGAAGCTCGCGGAGCAGACCTCGGACAGCATCAAGGAGATCGAAACGGTGCTGCGCCTGAACACGAAGACCACGGAGGACGGCGTCCAGGTCATCAACGTGGCGTCCGGCACCATCAAGAGCATGATCGACAACATGCTGGACAGCTCGCGCAAGATAGCCCTCCTCAAGGAGCACATGCAGACCGAGGAGGAATTTCTCGCCGACGTCTCCCGCCGCATGACGCGCAACGGCGAGCTCGCCCGGCAGACCGGCGCCGGCACCGAGGAGCAGAAGGTCGCCCTCGAATCGACCTCCCGGGCCGTCGAGCACATCAATGAAACGCTCATGGCCATGGTGGACGGGATCAACGAGATAACCGGGGCCGCCACGGTGATCGCCGCGCACGCGGAAGAACTTCTCCGGGAATCCGAACAGGCGGTGGAGGCGTAAATCGCGCCCGTCCGGCTGAATAAAAAAGACCCCGCCTCGCGGCGGGGTCTCGTGCATTCAATGCGAACCGGCGCTAGAACTTCGCCTTCTTGTCCATCATGTAGCTCCCGGACTGGTCCTTGTCGACCGAGCCGTCCTGGTTGTAGAACGTCCACTTCCCGTTTTTCTTCGCGTTCAAGTACTCGCCCTCGGCCTTGACCTGGCCGGTCTGGTAGTACTCCTTGTACTTGCCATTGAGCTTGTCCATCATGTAGACGGCCTCGGTCTTTTTCGCGAAGCCGCCGGGATAGTAATCCGACCACTTTCCGTTCTTCTTGAGCATCTTCCACTTGCCGGTCCAGCGGTAGCTGAGTCCCGCCCTTGGGTCGTCCGGGAGCGCGTCCCCGGCCTCGATTTCGGCGCCGGGCGTCCCGTTCTTGATGGTCTGGAATATCGCCTTGGGCAGGCCCGAAAGGCCCCCCTCTCCCGTGAGCGCGCCGTTTTCATACACCTTGTTCACGCCCTCGACCACCATGCCCCCGGCCACGAAAAGGTCCATCTGCTTTTGACCGGTCGCCTCGTAGAAGGACCAGGGACCGTCTTCCTTCCCTTCCTTGTACCTTCCATCCTTCATGAGCTGGCCGTCGCGGGAGTTGAATCTCCAGAGACCGTCCTGCTTGTTCGCGGTGAAGGCGCCGTCCACGGCGAGCTGCCCGTTGTCATGGAAGAAGCGCCATGCGCCCATGCGTTCTTTCTTGGCGTACGCGCCCTCGGCCTTCTTCGCCCCGTTATCGAACCACTCCATGGAGCCGCCGTCCTTCTCGTCTTCCTTGTACTGGGTGATCTCCTTGAGCTTGCCGTTTTCGAAGTATTCCTGGGATTTACCGTCTTTCAGGCCATCCTTGTATTCTTCTTCCTTCCAGACCTTTTTGCCCTTGTAAAAGGTGGTCTTGAGGCCCTCGATCCCGCCTATTTTCATCTTGAAGCCGGATTCTTCCTTCTCTTTGACGACATAGGTGGCTTCCCATTCGGGGTCGCCATTGTCGTAAAATCCCTGCCACTTACCCTTTTTCTGGCCTTCCTCGAACTCGCCCAGGGTGCTCACCTGGCCGTTTTTATGGTAAAAGGTCCACTTGCCTTCCTGTTTGTCGTCCTTATATTCACCCTCGCCCAGCTTGAGCTTGCCGCCCGAAGCCATGTGATAGAGCGTCCATTTACCGGTTTTCTGGCCATCCTTCACGTTTCCGGCGCCCTTAAGCGATTTATCGTCCCAGAACTCCTTGGTAGGACCGTCTTTCACGCTGCCCCCTCCTTTCTGACCGGAGCTGCAGGCTGCAAGAAAAGCCCACACCGCGCAAAGCGCCACTGCTTTCTTCCACGTCATAACTAGTACCCCTTTTCAATGGTGTGCGGACGCCCGGTCGACACCGCCCGGCGGGCATCCAGTACGAATATACTCAAATATGCCAATACCATCACCCCAGGGAGGCCGGGCGCCCTGGGCAAGCGAAGGCTAGTACTTTTTTACCCCCCTGTCAATATTTTAATTTTGGACCCCGTCCCGCAGACCGAGAATATGAGAGACGGATATGCCGGTGACATAACCGGACTATATACGAGCGTGAGGTGACAGACTATGATGCGATCACTCTGGACGGCGGCGTCGGGCATGGTGAGCCAGCAGTTCAATATAGATACGATTTCCAACAACCTGTCCAACGTCAACACCTTCGGCTACAAGCGCATGAGGTCGGAGTTCGAGGATCTCATCTACCAGACCGTGCTCATGGCCGGGACCCCGGCGACCGAATTCTCGGAGGTGCCCACGGGCATCCAGGTGGGGCATGGGGTGAAGACCTCGGCGACCCAGAAGATGTTCTCCCAGGGGAGCCTCCAGTCGACCGAAAACAAGACCGACCTCGCCCTCGAGGGGGAGGGCTTCTTCAAGATACTGCTCTATGACGGTACCCCCGCGTTCACGCGCGACGGCTCCTTCAAGATAGACTCCAACCGCCAGTTGGTGACCTCGAACGGGTACATGCTCGAGCCGCCCGTCGTGCTCCCGGAAAACTTCATCATGGACACGCTCTCGATAAGCCAGGACGGCCGGGTGAGCGTGAAGCTCGTGGGTGAGGACGATCCGGTGGAGGTGGGCCAGCTCGAAATATTCAGGTTCGTGAACCCGGCCGGCCTCCAGAATATCGGCGGAAACCTCGCCAAGACCACCCCGGCCTCCGGCGAAGAGATAGCCGGGCAGCCGGGCGTGAACGGCATGGCGAAGACCCACCAGGGATTCCTGGAAATGTCCAACGTAAAGGTCGTGGAAGAAATGGTGAACATGATCGTGGCGCAGCGCGCCTACGAGATCAACTCCAAGGCGATCCAGACCTCCGACAACATGCTCGCGACGGCCATAGGATTGAAGCGGTAATGAGGGCCGGGCTCATCATCGCGACGCTCGCCGCGTGCGTCGGGCTTTCACGCGGCGCCGCAGCCGGCGCGGATGTAAACCTCTATCTCCTGTCGCGCGTGGAGGCGAAGGATGCGCTTACCCTGGCCGACGTCGCGCGCGTCGAAACCGCCGGGGAGCTCGCGGACACCCTGCGCGCGCTCGTCCTGCCCGCGAGGCTTTCCGAGGACGGGTATATCGACCGCACCGAGCTCTCGGCCCTGGTCGCGCGCGCAACCGAAGAGTCCGTGTTCATTTACGGAAACGCGGTGCGCGTCTATGCGCGGCTGCCCCGCCCCGAGGAGCGGTGTGCCGAGATCCCGGAGATGGTCGTGCAGGCAGGGGACGGCGTAAGCGTGGTGATATACAACCGCACGATAACCCTGGAGATCCCCGGGAGCGCGTTGCAGGACGGCCGCGTTGGCGATACGATCCAGGTCCGCGTGAAAAACAACCGGACCCTCAAAGGTAAGATCGTGGATAAGAAACTCGTGGAGCTCTCCCTGTGAGGGGCATCCTCCGTCACACCGCGGCGGCGTTCATGGTCCTCGTCCTGGGGGCCGCGTTCCCGGGAGGGGCTCCCGCGAAGACCACCTGGGTCGACAAGAACGTCTATTCCTCCTCCGAAAATCTCCAGGTGGGCGATATTCTTTCCGTGCGCATCAACGACGTGTCCAATCTCAGGTTCAGCATAAGCGCATCCGACACCTCCGGGTTCACGGTGACCGCCCGTCCCGATTCAACGCTCACCGGTTTTCTCCCCAAAGTGTCCGCCGATAAAAAGGTCGCCGGACAGGACAAGACCGAAATGTCCGAGCGCGGGAGCATGACGCTCGTGATGGGCTCGCGTGTCACCAGGAAGAACCAGGACGGTACCTTCGAGCTAACCGGGACCAGGGAATACTCGTTCAACGGCGTGGCCAACCGGTTCACGGTGAGCGGGGTTATAGACGCGACATCGGTCAAGGGGCGCACGGTGCTCTCAAGCGACATCGCGAATTTCCGGCTGGAGATACGCGGGCAGAAGGAGGGCGCGGGGCTCGAGTTCCGGAGGGCCGCGCTCAAGGAGAAGGAGACCGCGAAGGCGGACATGACGGAAGAGGAAAAGCAGAGGATCATCATCGATTACCTGAATAAAATCCTGAAAGAGCTCACGAGGTAGCATGCGGCGCATAACGGCACTGGCGGCGCTCATGATCGCCCTTCTCGCGGTACCGGTCCTGGCCGAGGTGAAGGTCAAGGTGGGCGACCTCGCGTATATCGACGGCCTCAAGGAAAACCAGTTGCACGGGTTCGGGCTCGTGGTGGGCCTGCAGGGGACGGGCGATTCGAAGTCGGTGCTCACGGAGTCCTCGCTCAGGAATTTCCTGAAAAACCTGGGCATGCAGGAGGACGAGGCCTTCAGCACGAAAAATACGGCAGCGGTACTCGTCACCGCGAAGCTTCCCGGCTTCGCGCGCGTGGGTGACAAGATCGCGGTGAGCGTGTCCTCGATGGGGGACGCCAAGTCGCTCGAGGGCGGGACGCTGCTCCAGTCCCAACTGCGCGGCGCCGACGACAGGACCTATGCCGTTGCTCAGGGTCCGCTCACATTCGACGATGCGGGCAAGGGAAAGCGGGCTGTGAAGACCGCCGCGCGCATCCCGTCCGGGGCGATAATCGAGCGTGAGATCGAGCCGGAGGTCGTCGTTGACGGCGCCATCTCCCTTATTCTTAAAAACTGGGACTACTCCGAGGCGAACCAGGTCATCAAGGAGATCGAGGACCGGTTTCCGGACTCGAAGCCCGAGATCACGAAGGGCGGGAAGATACGCGTTGTCGCCCCCGCGGACATGGGGCTCGCGGAATTCATCGCGGGCGTCGAGGCGATCGAGATCACGCCGGGCGCGAAGGCGTACGTGGTGGTAAACGAGCACGACGGCACGATCGTAATGGGGGGCGAGGTGAAGCTCTCCGAGGCCCTGGTGAGCAGGGAGGGCGTGATTATCAAGATAGAAGGCAAGAAGGCGAAGAAGGGCAGCGTCGCGCATATAAAGGAAAGCTCATCGGTGAAGGACCTGGTCGATTCGCTCAACATGATAGGCGCATCGACGCGCGACATCATCGCCATTTTGAAGGCGCTCAAGGACGCCGGCGCGCTCCACGCCGAGCTCGTCATAAAGTGAGGTAAGGAATGATTCCCGCGCTCAGCGACCTGGATACGATCAAGCTTGGCGGCAATGCGAAGACGCGCACCCTCGAGGGGCTTGCCGCCCACCCCGGGCGCTCGTTCGCCGAACTGCTCGATTCCGGGCTCGACGGGGAAGAGGCGCCCGCGGTCGAGGAAGCCCCGCGCATGAACGCGCGCGATGGGAAAACGGTTGACAAAAAGCTCATGAACGTATGCATCGAGATGGAGTCCATCTTTGTGGCGCGCATGCTCAAGGAAATGAAGAAGACCGTTCCCAAGGGCGAAATCCTCCACGGCGGCTACGCCGAGGAGGTGTTCGAGGACATGCTGTACGACGAGTACTCGATGTCGGTGTCCAAGACCTCGAACCTGGGCCTCGCGAAGATGCTCTATTCCCAGTTAAGTAACAGGTAACCCGATGAAGATACGGTCTGGAATGTGGGCGCTCATTGCGGCCCTCGCGCTCATGTGCACGCAGGGCGGCGGGGCGAAACCGGTTGAATCGGACCCCCGGAAAATCTCGGGCGTACCCCGGAGCTTCGCGCTCCTGGGCGACTCACGCATGTTCGACATGCAGTTCATGAATTACGGAAGCTACTCGAACTATTTAAAAGCGGACCCTAAAAAATTCCCGCTCTTCGCGAGCACGAGCTTCACCTTCGCGGACGACAACCCGGCGACCAGCCAGAGCGTGCCGGGAAGCGATTACTACAACAGCATCGCGAACGACGCCATGCGCGCCTGGCGCAATTTCCCCTATGTGCTCGCGAATAATCATGACGGCGTGATCATCTGCCTGGGAACCAACAGCACCGGCATGCCGGAGGACACCATCGCGCATTTCAAAAAGATATGCGCAATGGCGAAGGAGAAGAACCTGTTTGTGGTGCTTCTCACGCTCTATCCCTGGAAGCGCTACGAGACCTGGAGCCCCTACTACCAGGCCGGCACCGATACGATCAACAACTGGATGCGCTCGATGCCCGAGAACGTGGACGTGGTGGTGGACACCTACGCGCTCCTGGGCGACCCCGCGGACCCCGCGGCGTTGCGGACCGAGTACACCGGCGACGGGGCGCACCTGATGCCGCTCGCGCACGAGGTGATCGCCGCGGAGGTGAACCGGGTGCTTGCGGAGTACTTCTCGGCGAAAAGCGCGCGCAGGTAGCCCGCGCGCCGTTATTCCGATTTCAGCGCGAACCGTATCTCCCTGTCACCGGTGCTCCCCAGTCGCCATTTCATGGTGTGGGTTTTCGCGTCGAAATTCTTCGAGTTGTGTGAAAGAATTTTCCCCGGGTACCGGATGATCAGGTCCGTTTCGTCGCTATCGTTGAACGGGTTTTTACAATATACCGACAGCGTCTTCCTGTCGCCCTCGACGCGGAATTCCCCTTCGCTCAGAAGCGAGGCCAGTACCGAGAGCACGTTCTTGAATTTCCCCTCGATGACCGCATCGGTGGAAAGGGCCTTTTTATTCCGGAGCGTCACGACGGGATCGTAGAGCGGCATGACGCGCAGCACGTTATCCGCCTCCGCCCTGTATTCGAGAAAAAGCTCGTCCATCTCCCGTTTTTGTTTTTCCGGACTTCCCTCCGTGGAATGAATGTTCAGGAACTCGATCTTCGCCTGCCCCGTGTACAGGTCCTTTTCGTCGAGCGTGAGATTGATATTCATCCTGTCCACGTCGAGGCAGGCGGTGAACGCTGCCAGTGCGGCGCAGACCAGCACCCACGTGCCGTGGTATCGCGACTTCGCTTCCCCTGGTTTCATGGCTCACCTCCCGATTCCGTGCCGATCGATCCGCTACGTTTCAAGTTAAAACCGGACGGGAGAAATGTCAAAGTGCGCAGTGAGTTTCGGGGTTAACTGCGCGGAATGGGAACGGGTGATGGGAACAGGGATATACAGGATGGTCAGGATTGGTTGATACGCTCGATATCAACCCTGATCAGGTGACCTGGTTCGGGCAACGTCCGGGGCGGGGGGCCGATACACATGGACCCGGTATGGGGCGCCATTTTCACGGGAGGTCGCGGTATCGTCGCACGAATCCGTTTATGGGGGCGGGGGGAGCGTTTGAATCCGACGGGCGTATCGGCGCGCGCCCGCTATTTCCGGTAATACGGGGATATCCCCAACGCCAGGTATACCAGCATCGAGGTTGATACGAGGTCATTACAGGCTTGTACGGGAGGAAACCGGGACGAGAACGGGGGGAAGGACGCAGGAAGGCCGTTTGTCCGCTCCGGCGCGACGGCGGCGGGAGAAAGAGGCGCAGATACTCCCACCGGATCTGCCGGTCGGACCGAAGCGCGTATCTGCGCCCCTTCCCCCCTGAGGCGTGCCGACAGGAAGGCGTTGTGCCCGCTGCGATTTTCTTCCTTCCCGGTCGCATTCCAGCACTCTTTTTGATCTGCCGAAAGCGCCTTCCATTCCTGCACGGCCAGTGCGAACGACGAGCGCCGCGCGCGCTGCTTTTTAGTCTTCGGATCGCGCGGCACGGCGTAGCTGCGTGCGCGCACCTGCCCGTAGCAGGTGTAGAAGACGATGCGGTCCAGGCTTCCGCTGAACGCGGCGATCGAGGGATTCGGTGTGACTTTCATGGGTGCCTCCGGGATTTGGAATGGTGATGGTGTGTATACGAACGGAGGGGGCAAAAGTAAAAATAATTTTGACAGCAGCCCTGAAATAGCGTCTTCTTATCCAAAGTGCATCATGAATGAGAATCAGGTTCTTCCCCGCGCCGGTTGTATCGGCACCCGGCCGGAAGAGCATGTTATTAAAGGGGCATCCGGTAAGGGGAATGAAAAAGGAGCGCATCGTCACGTTCGGCACCCCGGTGTTGCGCGAAAAGGCGGAACCGGTAAGGGCGTTTCACAAGAAGCTGCACGCGTTTATCGACGCGATGAAGTTCACGCTCATGAACACGGGCGACGCGGCGGCGCTCGCCGCCCCGCAGGTTTCGGTCGCGCGCAGGATCACGGTGATCAACTACCTGGGCGAGTACCACGAGATGGTCAATCCCGAGATACTGGAGCGCACGGGCGGGGTCGTGGAGTACGAGGGCTGCCTCTCGTTTCCAGGGTTCTCGGGAAAGGTGAAGCGGTTTGAAACCGTGAAGGTGAAGTTCCAGGACCGCCACGGCAGGGAGCACGTCATCGAGCGCTCGGGGCGCATGGCCCGCTGCATACAGCACGAGGTGGACCACCTGGACGGCGTGCTCTACATCGACAGGATGCAGGACGAGTTCGTCATCAACGACGACAAGAAGACGAAGCTCGCGGTGAAGGATCTGCTTAAACTTTATTCCGCAGGCGCAGGCGCAGGGGGTGGGGGAGGTGGAGTCTCCTAATCTCCCATGAGAGGCGCCCACACTACAAGTACAGTCTGAGGAGCATATGAAAATAATCGACATGAACGAATCGCACACCGGCGACTACTTTCACTGCCTTGAGGAATGGTCGTCCGATATGCGGGAAGCAGGCGGGCGCAAGTCCTCGTGGTACGCGCGCATGAAGGAAAAAGGGCTCCGCGTCAAGCTCGCCGCCGATGACGACGGAACGGTCTGCGGCATGATCCACTATGCGCCCATCGAGCACACGTATGTGCGGGGGGAGGGGCTCTTCTTCATTTACTGCGTCTGGGTGCACGGGCATAAAGAGGGCAGGGGGAACCTTCAAGGTCACGGGTACGGCAGCGCGCTCCTTGAAGCGGCGGAGGAAGACGCGCGGTCCATGGGCGCGCGCGGCATCGCGGCGTGGGGCCTCGCGCTTCCGTTCTGGATGAAGGCGTCGTGGTTCAAAAAGCACGGGTATAAAAAAGCGGACCGGGACGGGATCGCGGCGCTCATGTGGAAGCCCTTCACGGAAGACGCGCGTCTCCCGGAATGGATCAGGATGAAGAAGAAACCGGAGCTCGTGCCGGGGAAGGTCGCGGTGACGGCATTCGTGAACGGCTGGTGCCCGGCGCAGAACACGACATATGAGAGGGCGAAGCGGGCGTCGCGGGAGTTTGGCGACCGCGTGGTGTTCCGCGAGTTCGATACGCTGGACAGGACGGTCATCGAGGAATGGGGGCTGGTCGACGCGGTGTTCATCGACGGTAAGAATATCGGCAGCGGGCCGCCGCCGGCCTATGAGCGCATCAGGAAAAAGATTGAGCGCAGGGTGAGGAGGCTGGGGGGGTGAGGAATAAGGAAATCTCCATTAATTTCCAGAAAAAGTGATTTTTGTCCTTCGTGTATGGCCCCAGGGTTTTTCGAAGCATTAAGACCTCCCGAGCCAATAATAACGTACTATCTTTCCAAGTGCCAATCATATACCCAGCCAAGAATATGATCAATGGTTTTTACCGGCACATTTTTTTGAGATTCCTTGAAATTTTTTTCAAGCGTGTCCAGCGGGGACCTTTCTTTTGTTTTTCTCCATTCAAAATAAATCGCGCTATTTGACCGGGCAAAAGCAATGGCATTTTTATACACTTCGCAAACACTATCAAAATCAATAGCACATTCACCCGTTGTTTTTTCGGGGAAATACCTGGAAATGATTTTTACAGCCTTTGCTTTATTGCTGCCATAATTTTCATATTCCAGAAAATTACGAGCAACATATACCAACCGTTCATAATATCCCATATTTAAACCCTATTGCAGCGGACAAGAAAACATCCCGTACGTGCGCGGCGAACGCTGCCGAAACTACAAGCTTGGTCCGAAGTCCGAGCCGGTTCCACCACCTTTCGACTTCTTTGCCACCAGTCCTATCGGCGTCAGTCCTCCTAAAAAGACCGCTAGGCCAAGATCGACGACGAAATTCATCCTGTCGCTCAATGCTATCGCAACGATGAACACGATCAACCCCGACACTATCATGACAAAACCGATGAGCGGGAAATACCTGCGGCACCAGGCATTCCTGACGGGAATCCTGCGTTTCCTCGTTCGGTATATCATCAGACCCGCCAGAACAAGCACGCTCACGACGGACATCTTTAACATGGTGAAGATATAAACAGGACCATTCATCTGATAACCTCCTTATATTGATTTTTCAAGGATGATTTTCATGGCGGAACAACCTCGATATCTTCGCACGGCGTTACGATGATGTTCCCTCCGAATCCGAGCTGGTGGTTGTCTTCTCGTACACCTTCTCGTAATGCGAGCAGGCGATGGCGACCTCACGAATGTTCCCGGTGATCCGGGCCACCTTTTTCAGGTCTTTTCGCACCAGGTAATAGAGATACCCGGCGATGGTGCAGTTGGCCCGTCCCTGAAGGGAATACCCGTTATAGCCCCATGCATCCGATTCCTCGGACTCAAAGGCCTCGAAGACCGGCAGCGTGCGGCTGCAAAATATGTAGAATATAGAGCGCACGAGCTCGCGGAACTCTTCCGTATCTTTCGCGTACATCACGGTGATGCTGCACGGGGTCCTCCAGGAGCATATATTGGTGAAATTGTCCGAGGCGACGAGTTGGTCCCATCCCGTTACCGTAAAGGAGAGTCTCTTGTCCCAATTTCTGAAAAAAGGGAAGGTTGCCAGGCAGAGTATTTTGCGCCGCATACAATACACCAGCCACACCCCTAGGGCAATGGCCGTGATGATTCTCGCCCGGTACAGGAAGGGCGTTATCGGCCAATCCAGGCTGACAAGGAAAAGAAACAGGGCGGCAAAGACAATGGGCACCGCCAGGATAACATACGCGATCGCCTCCCTGTTCGTATACGTCTTTCGTACTCTGTGCATGGCCCAATAGACGGGGAAACTGTAGGGCTTTCCCCCATAGGTGTTTTCTCTACTCTCCTTTGGAGTCAGGTTGTCTTTTTTCCCCGTCCGCTTCGCCTTTTCTTCCAGCGCGCGTGCTTTTTTTAAATACGCTTGAAAGGGGTTGTCCATCATTTTTATTTTCCTTTACATGGGCTAGAAGATAAAGACAAAACATACAGGAATCAGATTTGCCAAACAGCATAAAACAAAGGGCGAAGGAGAATTAATGGCATGAACAAGAGAAGAATGGTTTTCGTGCACAAATGCAACAACTTTTGAAGGAAGCATTCTAAATCAGAGTAATATTAATATGATTGACAACCCCGACTCCCCAATTTAGAAAATCGTCTAACGTGGATAAATAAAAAAATAGCATTGAGGTATTAAAGACATGATGCCAGTGGTCCGTGCCTCCAGGGTAGTTCTTTATTGCGCCGCTTTGATTCTTTCCGGATTTCTTTCACTCAATATCACTAATTCCTTCGCGCAGACGGTAGGGCCGGACGGGTCGTTTAATTATTCTATTGATATAGAAGTGCCCCAGGGAACGGCGGGATTACAGCCGCACCTTGCATTGGTATATAACTCTAATTCCGAAAATGGAATGTTGGGCATAGGTTGGCAGCTTGCGGGGTTGCCGGTTATTACCAGGGACACTACGCACCCGATCAACTATGACGGGACGGATCACTATGTAGGACCCAATGGGCGGCTTGTATTAGCTGATTCTGCAGAAAGTATTTATCGCACCGAAGAGGAAAGCTTCTCCAAATTCAAGGGAGTTGGATCCCAGGGCGATGCTTATGAGTATTGGATTGAGACAAAGCCGGATGGGACGAAATACTATTATGGACTAGAAGATGATTCGCGCGTGGTTGCGATCGATCACGATACATCAGTGCGGGCGTGGGCGCTGTCGAAGGTGGAAGACCTGCATGGGAATTATTATTCAGTTGAGTATGACCCGGATGAAGGTGAGTATTATCCTGTAAAAATTATTTATACTCAAGGGAATGGGTTATCGAATTATAGAACAGTAGAATTTAATTATAACAAAATAGACCGGACAGATTATTGTGAATCCTATTCACAGAGCTCAAAAGTAATAACGAGATGGTTGCTTGATAATATTACTATTAAAGTTGATGTAGTGAGATTTCTTGGGATTGCATTTTGGAGTAATACAGTAAGATCATATTCGCTAGAATATGATTATGCTTATAGAAGTAGTGTTCACAGAATCATTGAAATTGGAGATAATGGGGATGCCCAGAATACATTCACATTGGGATGGCTACAGGAAGTATCGAGTGATTTAACTATTAAAGGATGGACTGTAACGAATGCATGGGGAATTGCAGAATATACTTGGTCGGGAGATTTTAATGGAGATGGCAAGGCCGATCTAGCATCGGCATCTGGCGGAAATGTGTATACGAAACTATCAACTGGCAGTGAATTTGCTTGCAGTACCTGGACTGTGACGAATCCATGGGGAGCTGCGGGATATTATTGGACAGGAGATTTTAACGGAGACGGGAAGACCGATATCGCGTCAGCGAAAAGCGGTAGTGTCTATATGAACCTTTCAACGGGGAGTGGATTTTCTTGCACTACCTGGACTGTGACAAATCCATGGGGAGTTGCGGGATATTATTGGACGGGAGATTTTAACGGAGACGGGAAGACCGATATCGCCTCAGCATCTGGCGGTAATGTGTATGTGAATCTTTCAACGGGGAATGGATTTTCTAGTGTGACCTGGACTGTAGCGAATTTATGGGGAGATGCGAGCTACACATGGACAGGAGATTTTAACGGAGATGGAAAGACGGATATCGCGTCAGCATCTGGCGGTAATGTGTATGTAAATCTTTCAACGGGAAGCGGATTTATTTGCGAAACATGGCTCGTATCCAGCGAAACATTGCTCGTATCCGTTGTGTGGGGACGTGCAGACAATACATGGATAGGAGATTTTAACGGAGACGGTAAAACCGATATTGCTACAGCATCTGGTGGCATTGTATATAGGATGATGTCAACCGGGAGCAGTTTTACTATTGAGGAACAGGGTGGTACGGGTACTTGGGGGGGTGGCAATTATATCCGAACTGGAGATTTTAACGGGGACGGTAAGACTGATATCGCGTCACCGATAAGCGACTATGTATATATGAAGCTTTCAGACAATCACTCTGGGATTTTAATTTCTTCTATATTAAATTCAATTGGAAAATCATTTTCTGTTTATTATTCTCCAGCCTCCAAAATAGCAGAGGCAACAATGATTACCCCCTCATATTATCCCTATATTTCCAATAATTCATTCCGTAACCTTGCTACCAAAATCACCACCGAAGACGGCCGTGGGGCATCCTATTCCACCAGCTACGAATATAAAAATGGCAAAACCTACATGGGGTTTCCTTACCAAAGGAAAGACCTGCTATTTGAATACGTTAAACAAATAAATGATAACACCTCCGAATATATAAAAACGTTCTATATTCAAAACGATCACGAGCTTGCCGGCAGAGTATCACGTGTTGAAAACTATGCCGGGAATGGAAACCTTTCGAAAACCATTGATTATCAATACGAAAAACCGCATATAACAACCGGAAGTGCCACTACACTTTGGGTGCGTGTGAAACAGGAAGATGTGACAACATGCGACCCCAGTACGGGGAATACTTTTTCTTCGAGCAGCAAGAGCTTAACCTATGACGCATTCGGCAATATAACCATATCCACGGAAACCGTTCCCGGACAAAATTACGAAACTACTATTGCGTATTCCGTCGACGAAGCCAACTGGATCCTCAACCGCCCCATCGAAATCAAAAAAACCTCTGGCGGCAATATCCTCCAGTGGACACGCATGGGTTATACCGGCAACGACCTCACCACCAAAGAGGAATACCTGAATCCAGGCTCCAGATGGATCACGACCTCACTCGCGTACGACGTTTTCGGAAACGTCATCTCCGTAACCGACACCCTGAATCACACCACCAGCTTCGAATATGACGAAGACTATCACACCTTCGTGACAAAAATCACCAATCCCCTGGGACACGTGGTCGAACAGGAATTTGACGCGCGCTTTGGCGTGAAGACCGCCGTTACCGATGCGAATGGAAATGTCACCCGCATGGAATATGACGAATTCGGGAGGCTCAAAAAAATCATAGAGCCGGGGGACTCCTGGACACGGCAAATATTCTACGGAAATGCGAGCGACCAGCACGTTGAGGAGTGGGTGAAAGACGATTCCTCTCCCCGGGGATACCGCGAGGTAACGACGTACTTCGACGGGCTTGGCCGTGAATACAAAAAAGTAACCGTGTTTGCCGGCGCCAGTGCAAGCGAGCTCTATGAGCAGACAGTAAAGAAAGAATACGATACCGCGGGCAGGGTCAGCAGGGAAACCTATATCGATGGGTGCGATGAAGAACGCTATACGGATTTTCAGTACGATCCGATCGGTCGTCTCACACGCAAGACATATCCTCTGCAAAACGGGATAAGACCCTATGAAACCTTCGTATATGAGTACACGGTCGACAGGTACCGGATCACAAACTATGATGTCAAAAACACCAAGCATGTAAGCGAATTCGACGCATTGGGTAACCTGAGACTGCGTAATGATGCCGATATCGCGACAGTCAATTATGAATACGACGCGGCGAAGCGTTTAATCCGCACGGTAGATGCGGGCGGCAATATTACCACAATCACCTATGATACCCTGGGTCGTAAGACTTCAATGATCGACCCCAATACCGGGCCATGGGCTTATTCTTACGACGACGCCGGAAGGCTCCTCACCCAGACGGACGCGAAAGGGCAGGTAATAAACCGTACGTATGATCCGCTGGGAAGGGTAACCCGTGAATATTCATCCGACGCTACAATAGACACGAACTTTGCGTATGACGACACCTCGAAGACAAATGCGCGCGGACGGCTTACCAGCGTTATCGACGCCACGGGCGACACGACGTACGCGTACACCGCCAAGGGATTACCCTCGGCTACGGTGAAAACCGTAGACGCCATGAGTTTTGCCTTTGGCATGGAATATGATGTCCAGAAGCGCCTCTCAAGGCTGACCTATCCGGATGGAAAGGCAGTCGAGCGGCGCTATTCCAGCGCGGGTTTTCTGGAAGCTGTTTTGTACGAAGGAAACACGGTCGTTCAATATGGCAAAGGCGAGATCGAAAACACGAGCTGGTGCGATTCACATGTCATCAAACGTCGCACTGGCAATGGCGTAGAGACCTCGATTGATTATAATCCTGAGACTCTCAGGCCCACCTCGGTTCATTCTACGAAGTTGGATTCCTCAAATCAGAATGTCACCCTTGAACATGTGGTGTATCACTATGATGAACTTACAGGTAACATAACCGGCCTGCAGGATATGGAAATTCCAACAAACTCGGAAAGTTATGAATATGATAATCTGGGCAGGCTGACAAGGGGGCATGGCGTCTACGGAGACAAGCGCTATTCCTACGACCCGCAGGGTAATCTCACGCAGAAGGACGGATTCACTCACCAATATTCCGATCCGCAGCACCCGCATGCCGTTACCAACGACGGCAGGGGGAACACATATGCTTACGACGCGAACGGCAATATGACTTTACGCCGCGGGAAGACGTTATCCTACGATTCTAAAAACCAACTGGCTTCCATTTGGGACGGCGTTACCAAGAAAGAGGAATACACCTACGACCACAGCGGCTTCCGCGTGAAGAAATGGAAGGAAGACGGCAGCGCAGTCTATAATATCAACGGCCTGTATGAAGTCGCGAAGGTGCCAAACACTCCCGACCGTGCGACGAAATACATTCACGGCATGGAGGGTGACTTGGTTGCCCAGCTTCCGGTCACCCAGACCCAGGGGGCTCAAATAGGGCTCTACGGCATTAAAAAAGACATGTACAACTGGAAGAATCCCCAGGGACTCGCGCTTAAAATCTATTCAGCGGTACGCTCGTTCTTTGAAGACTCCAGGAATTACCGGGTTATGGTGCAGGTCCTGCTGGGGCTTACGCTCCTTGGGTGCGGGGCGCTCCTGGCGTATACGGTCCGTTTCAGAAAGAAGCCTTTCCCGATCGCCTTCCCGCGCCTGGCGCACGGGGTGCCTGTCGTACTCGCGCTTTTCATCGCGGTATTCGGCATAACGGGCTGCGATATTCCGCTGCTGGGGGATTCGGATATCGCGGGGATTAATTACTTCCATCCGAATCACCTGGGATCGGTGAAACTCATTACCGACAATACCGGCGCGGTTATCGCCGATTATAAGTACGCGCCTTATGGGGAATTGCTCCGGGAATATTCCAGCAATACCTCGGCCTCGAAGTATAAATATACGGGGCAGGAGGAGGATGAGGATACGGGGCTGTATTATTATAAGGCGAGGTTTTATGATTCGAGTGTTGGGAGGTTTGTGAGTGCGGATAGTGTTATTTCAAATATTTCCAATACACAAAGTTATAATAGATATATGTTTGTGTATGCGAATCCAATTAGTTTTTGTGATCCTTATGGTCATTCTCCCAAGGATTTCATCGATGGAATTAAAAAAGCGGCAAAACAAGTAAAAGAATTCGCAAAAGAACAGTCAGGCTATAATGCAGGTGGGTGGGGGAATGTTTTCTTAAATGCTATAAGCATGTGTACGTCTAAATATTTATCCCTATCGCATACGTATGATGATGGATGGGGAATATCGCTTTCCGTGCCAGCAGATGGGGGCACGGTAGGAATCTCATGGCAAGAGGAAGGATTCAATAGAGGTATAAGTGTAAATATGTCATACGGTGTTGATATTAGTTATTTCAATATAGGTTTTAAGGCATCGTCAAATCTAACTACTGGAGTAACAAGCCGTAGTGTGGGATTAACATATACTCGGCAAAATGAAAAATTGGGCATGAAAAGTAGTATTGGATTTGGATATGGGTGGATATATGATAAACATGGGAATCTAATTGATCGTGGGCCATATATGTCGGTTAGTACTACGCCGCGATATGCTACTGCAAGCGCAACTGTGCACTATTGGTCAGAATCTGGAAAGTTTGATTATCAGACAAGTATTAAGCCTGTATACAATCCTCAAGAGTCTCGATTTCTAAATATGTCTACCCCACTGCAATTGTTAAATGGAGATATACTAAGTGCAATGTATGGGTTCCCTTTAATTAGGGACTTAGCTTCTGTATATTCGAATGGTTATTTACCGTATAATGTTAGTGCCCCGTATTGAAGTTTGAATGATTGGTAAATTTGGTTTTTGCGCTGGAGAAGACAAGGTGAAGAACATGAAAAAATTTCTGATAGTCATCGAGAAAGCGAGGAACAATTATTCAGCATATTCCCCCGACCTTCCCGGTTGCGTTGCCACCGGGAAAACGGTTAAAGAAGTGGAAAAAAACATGTATGAGGCGATCGAGTTCCACCTGGAAGGCATGCGTGAGGATAAAATCCCGATCCCACGGCCGACCGCTCTCGCGGAATATGTGTTGATACAGTAAGCCCGGGTCGTTGACCGTCCCGCGGACGCTCGACTGTACATCGCCTTCACGCAAGGCCGTTATCCCCCGATAAAAGCCTTGTGAGCACTTAAGCCCTTTGCAATAAACAAAAACCTCCAGCCTCCATCCGAAGAGCCCCCTTTACTTAACGGGGGCTCTTCGGCAGCGCGGGGATTCCTACTGCTGCACCGCGATGATCTTCTTCACCACCCCGTTGCTCGCGCTTCCCGCGCTGATCGCGTTCGCGTCGGTCTTGTTGCCGGAGCCGTAGCGGCCCTGGGTCAGGTCGAGCGTCCATCCGCCGCAGGTGTCCGTTGAGGTTGTCCAGTCGGCGTTAAGTCCCGTCCAGAAGGTGTCACCCGCGTTCGTGGTGAAGGGAACGAGGAGCGCGCCCGAGGGCAGGCCGTATTCGTTCGTGGTGAAGATATTCTGCGTGTACGGCTTACTCCCGCTTTTTAAATAGTACTCCGTGTTGGGGAGCAGCACCCAGTTCGTCTGGCCGGCGTCGGTCGAACCGTCGGTGGTCGCGATGCGGGTGGTCCCATCCACCATGAGCGACAGGAACGTCGCGCCGGGAAGGTCCGTGGGCTTGTTCGTTTCCGCGAGGAGATTGCAGTTGCCGTCCGCCTCGGCGATGCCGCCGTTCAGGTTCCCGTAGTACGTCGCGTTCGTGACATAGATGAGCTTGTCGTTGTCGATGTTCACCACCGGCGCGACATCCGGGTGCTGGTACCCGTCTATCCTCAGGTCGGCCGTCGATATCGGCCCAAACGAGACGTAGCTTGCGGCGTTCCCGTCCACCTGGTGGTCGTCCTTGCCGGTGATCGTGATCGTCTGCCAGTCGCTCCAGTTTGCGTTCGTGAAGGTGAGGTCCGATACGTCCAGGCTTTCGCCCTCGGTGCTTCCGGTTTTAATCGCGATCGTGAAGCTGACGTTGTCGGTCGGCTGGATTCCCAGCTTGACGCCAAAGGTAGCCGTCCCGCCGTTCTCGGTCGTGCTCCCCACGGCGTTCCCGACGATAATCACCTGCTCGTTGTCGGAATTGCGGAGCGCAACATCGGGCGCCTCGTACGCGAGCGGGCCCGTCGATTGATGGATGTCGATCGTGTACAGCACGCTCCCGTCCACGTCCGCATCGTCCACGCCCGTGACCGCGGCCCGGTTGGAGTCCGCGTCCTCAAGCCTGTCCCAGTTCGCGCTCGTGATCGTGACGTTCGCCGTCACGGTGCCTTCCGATGTGTCCGTGCTTTCAAGCGCGACGGGCTCGTCGTCGGACAGCGCGACCGGGTCCTTCGTGATGAGCCAGAAGTACGCCTTGCCCCCGCCTTCCGACGTACCGAACCCGCCGGACTTCCGGCAATACGCGATCTCATTGTTCACGTCGTTGTCCGAGCTGAAGATCGTGAACGACGGCGCCTTCACGTAGCTCGGGTTGCTGTAATACGTGTCCGCCGTCGCGATGCTCACGGTGACCGCATAGTCGTGGCCGCCCTCGTTCGTGCCGTCGGAATGGCCCGTCACCTGGACGGTCTGCGTGACCTTCCAGTTCAAGGGCGTGAAGAGCAGCGTCGTCGTGTTGAGCGTGCCGTCCTGGTACGTGGTACCCGTCGCGTTGAGCGCGAGCGTGAGCGTAATGTTCGCCGTGGGCTCGGAACCGGGACGTATCGTGAAATTCGCGTAATCGTAGCCCAGGTTCCCCGCGTCGTCCGTCGCGAAGCCGGTGAAGGTCACGGCCGACGCCCCGGTGTTCGTCGTGACGCCGTTCGCGACCACCTGGAAGCCAATGAAGTCGTTGTCGTTGTTGATGACCGTGACGAGACGCTGGGCGAGCCCAAGGTAGGCCGCGTCATTGCTGCTCGTGACGTGAAGCTGTATCCGGTACTGGATGTTGCCGTCAAGAATGTCGTCGTTAATTCCTGTCACGCGTACGGTCTGGTTCGAACTCCAGTTCAACGGGGTGAAGGTGAGCGAGGTCGTATCGACGGTCCCCTCCTGGTTCAGGTTGTTCGCGGCATCATACTTCTCGTTCACGGCGATGACGACGTCGTCCGTGGGCCGGCTCGATAGCCTCACCGTAAACGTCGCGTCCTGTCCGTCCTCAGTTGTTGGCCTGCTTAAAGAGGACACGGTCATGCCCACCGTGTCGTTGTCGGTGATGTTCACGGTAACGTCGTCCGGGTCGAAATCGTTGTAGCCCGCAGCCGCGCCAAGCTGGACGACGACCGTGACGGGTCCGTCGTCATAGGCGTTTGCCGCCGGGTCGACCGTGACGACTTGGTCGACGTTGTAGTTGCCAGGGGTGAAGGTGAGTGAGGTCTTGTCGATGCCCATCCTGGTTGTCGCCGGATCGCTCAGGGTAAGGGGGATGGTCACGTCCCCGGTCGGGACATTCAGGAGCCTCACGGCGAAGGTGCCCGAGGCGCCATCCTCGGCGAGGGTGAGCGTCGTGGGCGTCACGACCACTGCGGGAAGCTCGTCGTCGATAGTGGTCACCGCGACCGATGAGACCGCCATGCCGCTGTAATGCGCATCGGCGCTCACGGCGTTCGCGAGCTGAATAGTGTAATTTACGTCACGGTCGTAGATGATGTCGTCCGCCCCGGTGATCGTCACGGTCTGCGGGACGCGCGCGGAATCGTCGGGCGTAAAGGTGAGCGTGCCGGGACTTACCGTCCCCTCGGTGGTATCGCTGCTGGTCAGGGTAATGACCACGTTGGCGGTCGGATTGCTGGAGAGGACCACCGTGAAGGTCGCCGTGTGGCCGGCGCCCGCGGCCTCGGTCGTCGTGAGGCCGGTCACGGGCGAGACGACGATGCTGTCGGTCTCGTCGTCGATGACGGTGATGCCCATCGAGGGCTTGACGAGCCCGGCGTAGCCGGGGTCGTCGCTCACGAAGGTGCCAAAGACGAGCGAAACATTCTGGTTGCCGTCGGTGATCCACTCATCGTTGCCGTCTATATGAAGGACCTGCGCGGTGCTCCAGTTCGCGGGCGTGAATACCAACTGCGCCTCGCGGGTCTCGGCCTCGGTCGTGTCGTTGATGCTCACCGGTATGGTGACGTCGGCCGACGGCCTGCTGTTGAGCGTGACGTTCAGGTCGAGCGTCCCGTCGTGCTCCGCGACGGAGTATCCCCCCGTGGAAGAGGACACGTTGAGCCCGGGTGCGTCGCCGGGGACATCCAGCATGCCGCTGCAGCCCGTGAACGTCACGGCCATGAATGCGAGGCAGAGGGCAAGTATCGATATCTTCATAGTGTTTACGGGCTCCTGTGTGCGTGTCATCCTGTATTCGTTTTCCTTCATAACGCTATTCCGGCAGTATGTCTTTCACCCGGAGCTCGGTTCTCCGGTTTTCCTGGTGCTCTTCGGGCGTGCAGTCGACGCCGTCGGCGCA
This sequence comes from Spirochaetota bacterium, assembly GCA_004297825.1. Lineage (NCBI taxonomy): Bacteria > Pseudomonadati > Spirochaetota > Spirochaetota bacterium. The sequence goes on along the minus strand of SCSX01000033.1, from coordinate 48,535 downwards.
GCGATTCTTGAGCTTCGTCTCACCATAGCCCATCGCGGTGATGCGCGACGCGGGTATGCCCTTCGCGATCATGTATTCCATCGCGCTCTGGGCGCGCGCCTGCGAGAGCGTGAGGTTCGATTCGGCGTCGCCCATCGAGTCGGTGTGCGCGCCCAGCTCCACGAGGATCTTCGGGTTGTCCCTTAAAAAGCGCACCATCTTGTCGAGGACCGGCGTGCTCTCGGGTCGAATATCGGCGCTGCCGGAATCGAAGAGGATGTTCCCGAACTCCACGGTCGCGCCGATCACCGCCTTCTGGAACTCGGTCCGCATGAAGTTCTTCACGTCGTACCAGCCGGGCTTCTTCCCCTTCGTGGAAAAATCGCTCGATATCGTGAAGTAGTCCTTTTTCCTGAGTACGAGCTCGTAGTCGGTTTCGGCCCTGAGCTCCCAGCGGAAGTCGCCGTTTTTATCGGTGGAGGTTTTCTGCTTTTTATCGGCGCTATCGGTAATGGCGATATCGACGCCCTTGAGCGGGGCGTTCGAGTCCTTGTCGAACACGTGCCCATACACGCCCCAGACCTTCGTTCTCTTCATCGCGAGCACGACGATGGTCCTCTTGTCGGGCAGGAGGGTCTTGCCCGGGACCTCGTGTATCAGCGGATCATATCCTTCCTTTTCCGCCTTGAGGAAATACTCCGTGTCCGGCGTCACGTTCCAGGCGAAGGTCTCCCCGTCCGATATTGCCGTTTTCGTCGCGTGCCCTCTTTCGACTAACGGGACCGCGTCCGCGAGCGTCTCGCCCGTCTCCTCGTCGATCACCTTCCCGGCAAGGATCGAGAAGCGCGCGGGGGCCGATACGCGAACGTCCGACGGATGGAACTTCATCCTCACGCCGAGCAGGTAGCCGGCCTCCAGGCCCTGGCGGTGCTTCTCGGCGAAATGGATGAAGCTGGGCGCGAGGAACACCTCGCTCTCGTAATGCCGGTCCGAAGGACTGATATCGTACGCGAACTCCGCCTCGTACTGGAAATACGTATCGGAAAAAAAGTGCGTGTCCTTCTTCCCCGCGCGCGGATCGCCCGGGTAAATGGAAGGATCGTTGTAGTAGTCGCCGTAGGTCCAGTGGAGCATGAAGCCGTACGATATCCGGGGCGTGAAATAGAACCGGTCGACCAGCGGAAAGCGCCACCCCGCGCCCAGCGACGCGGCAAGGTCGACGATCGAATCGAGCCGCTTCGAGTTCGTCTTGTTCCAGTCCGCCATGAAATTCGCGGAAAGCCACAGGGGCTTGATGCCCAGCGGCATGAAGTTGAGCCGTATCTCGCCGCCCAGGTTATAGTCGCTGAAATCGGCGAAGCGGGTGTTCGGGACCGGGTAGTGATTGGTGAAGGCGAGGTCGAGCCAGGTGAGCTGGAGGAAGCCGCCCTGTTCCGCCTTCACGGGCTCAGCCGGTTCCTGGAGCTGTGCCCCCGCCGGGAGCGTAGCGATGCACGCGAGTAATGCAGCGGTAAATGCCAGCAATCGCAATGAGCGTGCCGCGCGGCGCGGGGACCTGTTCATGTATACCTTCCAATCTTCGTAGGCTTTAAGAAAAATGACATTTTCCAGACTATGTTATTATGTCAATAAAAATAGCCCGGATGGGCTTATTTTCGAAGAAAAGTTACATTTTTCGTCATCGCTCGTTTCGGCTCCGCTCGTTTCGACTCCGCTCAACGAGCGGCGGGGGAAGGGATGCTTCATCCGGGTCAAGCACCGCACCCTGAGCGAAGTCGAGGGTGCCCCCTGAGCGGAGCCGAAGGGCGAAAATACAATATTCCTGTTAACTTCACACACCTCCATGTGTAGATTGTTATACATGGAGGTGTGACATGGCAACCAACCTCGCGATTGACGATAAATTGCTTGTTCAGGCCCAGAAGGTGGGCGGACTGAAAACCAAAAAGGACACGGTGAACCTTGCCTTGAAGGAATTCATTTCAAGAAGGAAGCAGGAGGAAATAACAGGACTTTTCGGCTCTATAGAGTACGATCCGGGGTACGATTACAAGAAATCGAGGAATCGTTCTTGAAGGTGCTGGTTTAAACCCGGATCTTGTATACCTTGACCTTCCGCTGGATTCCTTTAAGCTGCGCATCCTGGGGATAGACCTGCTTGTCGCGCAGCATGTCGGGTATGCCCGGATACTCGTGAATATCCTTTGTTATATAAATCTCGTCCGCCTCGGCAAGGCTTTGAACGCGGGACGCGATATTGACGGTCTGCCCGAAATAATCCAGCCGGTCGTTGGATGTGATTGCGATGGTTGCTCCCCGGTGAAGGCCGATTTTTAAAATAAGGTCCCTGGATTGGTGCAGTTCGTTGAAAAAATTAATTGCCTTCAGCATCCGGAATCCGGCTTCCAGCCCCGATGTCGGACTCATGAAAACCGCCATGATCGCATCGCCCATGGTCTTGACGATCGCGCCGTCCAGCTCGGCGATCACCTTCCCCAGGCTGTCGAAATGCTGATTGATGAGGCTGAACGCCTGAAGGTCCCCGATCCGTTCGTAAAGGTCAGTGGACCCTTTCAGGTCGGTGAACAGAATCGTGAGATCCTTAACGGTGATTCCTTCCGTTCCCCTGATTACCTCGTTGCGGAACAAATCCCTGAATGTCTGGGAGGTGAGAAGGCGCTTCCCGGTGAGGAAGGGATCGAACACGATAGGCTGTTTCACCGTGTCGTTCGCGATATTGAAAAAAGCCAGTGAACAGCGGTCTGTCGACGGGTTTTCAACCCGAACGATCGACGGGCCGGATGACAGCTGCGTTTGATCGATGACATAGTCTCCATCGTGGTAGAGCACCGAGAGGTGCTGGGGTGCGGCGGAACGAGCGTCACCGACAGGTATGAAAAATCCCTTGTTCATGAGCAGGTCGTGGGCGAACAGGCCGCCGGATTCCAGTTCTATATCAAACGCGGCGGACGTACCGGGCTCGATGTATCCGTGACCGCGTGCGGTTCTGAATACGGATTCACCGAAGCGCGCGCCGTCGGGGTAGTGGCCCTCCCTGCTGAAGCGCGCCTTTGCCCAGAGATCTTCCAGCGACAGTTTTTCCGGAAAGTGGAATGCGATGGGACGGATCGATTCGGAAATAGTGAAATTCACCTGGATGAAATCATCCATGCTCGCTTCCGACTTGAGACTGCAAAGCTGGCAGAAAAATTGCGTGTCCAGGCTTTGCAGGTGGCTGAAACTGTTGATATGGTCTCCGCACTGGGGGCAGACCAGTTCCCAGTTGATCTGAAACAGGCCCGAATTGGATGCGTGCAGGAACAGGTCGATCGATTCGGATTCGGAAATGTTCCTCTCCTTCGCGAATTGCAGTGGGTTTATCCTGAAAAGCTGCTCCTCGTCCGGAGACCTGATCAGGCTTTCAAGCTTGGAGACGAGACGCGGACTCCACGCCCGGGACTTTTCGAGTTCCGCCAGTTTCTGGTCCAGCAGCGCCTCATTGATCCCCATATTGATGCCTCAAATTTTAACTGGGGTGCGAATCTGTTATCGGTATTAATATCAGCATTATGGACAGGACCGTCAAGGTGTGTGCGGGTTTTTATAACTTTTCCCGGTGCGCGGATGCCCGGCTCGTTTCGGCTACGCTCAACGAGCGGTGGCGGGGAAGGATGCTTCGGGTGGGTCAAAGCACCGCCCCCTGAGCGAAGCCGAAGGTGCTCCCCAAGCGAAGCCGAAGGTGCCCCCTGAGCGGAGTCGAAGGGTCACCCCGCCGTATACCCCAGCTGGTCCGAGACTATCTTCGAGATGCTCTTGATCGTGTCGATGATGTCCGCGCGTTTCTCGTTGATGACCGCGGTGTCGCCGGTAAGCGCGAAGGCCGCGACCACCTGCCCCGTGTGGTTGTAGAGCGGCGCCCCCACGCCGGAGAGCCCCATGATGTTTTCCTGGTCATCGAAGCTCACCCCCTCCGACCGGACGCGCTCAAGCTCCCTTATAAACGATGTGCGGTCGGTGATGGTGTTCAGGGTCAGGCCCTCGAAGCGGTAATCGCGCAGGAGCTCCTCCCGGCGCGCGTCGTCTATATGCGCGAGGAGCATCTTGCCGATCGAGGTCGAGTGCGCGGGCAGGACCGAGCCTACTTGAGGAAAGACCATGAAGCGGTTCTCCGGCTCTACGCGAAGGACCAGGATCACGCGGTCCCCCACCATCATGCCCACGTTCACGGGCTGGCGGTACTGGTAGCAGAGGCGCTCAACCCATCCGCGCGTGATGTTGACGAAATCGAGGTTGGTCGCGTACTTCATGCCCAGTTGGAAGAGCATGGGCCCCAGGCGGTACTTCGCGCTTGCGGGGTCCCTTTCGAGCATGTGGAGCGCGGCAAGGGTCTGGACGATCCCCTGGATCGTGGTCTTGGGGAGCTTCATCTTCTGCGCGAACTCGGTGATCCCGATCGAGTTCTTCTCCGCGATGAACAGGGCGAGTATGTCGACGGCGCGCTCTATCGACTGGATGAGCTTCTGCCCGTTCCCGCGCGCCTTCTGTTTTGCCGGCTTTTTCTTCGTAGTCATTGCATTGGTTTCCAGCGGAGCCCACCATTGGGCATGGGTTAAATATTAGCAAATATTTTCTTGACATACAAGAATAAAAAACTACAATGTAGTATAGTGTACGGCATTATAGTACAACCAATTCATCCCCCTGGAGGCCTACGATGAGCAGCGCACGTCCCTGGACCAAGTTTTACGGTAATGTTCCCAAGTCCATCGATTACCCGAAAGTGACCATGTACGAGGTGGTGCGCATGACGGCCGAGCGACGTCCCGAATCGATCGCGTACGATTTCCTGGGACTCACCTCAACCTACAGAAAGTTTATCGGCGAGATAGACCGCTGCGCGGCCGCGCTCGCGAAGATGGGGCTTAAAAAAGGCGACCGGATCACGATATCGATGCCCACGAGCCCCCAGGGCGTCATATGCTTCTACGCCGCGAACAAGCTGGGGGCGATCGCGAGCATGATCCACCCGCTGTCGACCGTCGCGGAGATCGAGTTTTACATCCAGGTCAGCAAGAGCCGCTTCGCCCTCACCCTGGACGCCTTCTACGGCAAATTCAAATCGGCCATGAAAAACGCCCCTCTCGATGCGCTGATACTCACGAAGCTGCCCGATTACCTGCCGGCCCTCAAGGGCATTGGTTTCAAGCTCACGATGGGACGGAAGATCCCAAAAGTGCCGGCCGACCCGAAGGTACGCTGGTTCGCCGACCTCATGAAGGAAAAGCTCCCCAACGTGCCCGCGAGCGACATGAAGACCGACGACATGGCGGTCATCCTCTACAGCGGCGGGACCACCGGCAAGCCCAAGGGCATCATGCTTTCGAACTATAACTTCATCGCCGAGGGGCTCCAGTGCGCGAACTGGGTGGGACTGGATCAGGACGCCTCCATCCTCGCCATCCTCCCCATCTTCCATGGCTTTGGACTTGGCGTGTGCGTGAACTCGAGCTTCATGGGTGGCGGGAAATGCATCATGATCCCGCAGTTCACCGCCGAGCAGGTCGCCAGTCTCATCAAGAAGAAGAAACCGTCCTTCGTCGTGGGCGTACCCACGCTCTTCGAGGCGCTCAACAACAATCCCAAGTTCCACAAGACCGACCTCTCGTGCCTGCGCGGCTGTTTTTCGGGGGCCGATTCGCTTCCCCGGGTCGTCAAGGAGCGTTTTGAAGAAGTGGTGCGGGGCGGCGGCGGCGGCAACGTGAAGCTCCTTGAAGGCTACGGGCTCACCGAGGCGGTCACCGGCATCATGGCCATGCCCCTCATGGAATACCGCGAGAACAGCATAGGCGTGCCCTTCCCGGACATGGACGCGAAGATCGTGAAGGCCGGGACTATGGATGAGGTCCCGGCGGGCGAAGAGGGCGAGATTTGCCTCAAAGGGCCCGCCGTGATGCTTGGCTACCTTGACCAGCCGGAGGAGACCGCGGAGGTCCTCCGGAAGCACGCCGACGGCGATGTGTGGCTTCACACCGGCGACCTGGGCAGCATGGACGCCGACGGCTTCTTTTATTTTAGACTTCGGCAGAAACGTATGATAAAATCATCGGGGATGAACGTGTACCCGTCCCAGGTGGAGGCCGAAATCTACAAGCACCCGGCCGTCAAGATGGCCTGCGTGATCGGGGTGCCGGACCGCGAGCAGATCGAGCGCGTGAAGGCCTTCGTCGTTCTCAAAGATCCGTCCCAGGAAACGAAGGAAATGGAGCAGGAGATTATAAAGCACTGCCAGAAAACGATCATCAAGTGGAGCTGCCCGCGCGAGGTGGAATTCCGGAAGGACCTGCCGCTCACCCTGGTGGGGAAGGTCGCCTTCAAGCAGATCGAAGACCAGGAGATCGCGAGGCTCAAGGCCGAGGGCAAGTTCACGGGCAACAAATAACACGGGGGTATGCAGATGGAAGCCATCTTCAATAAAGTAGTGAACGATCCTTACGCGTATGCGAAGGACTGGAAGGCGCGGACTGGCGGCAAGGTCGTGGGATACTTCTGCAGCTACGCGCCGGAGGAGATCATCCACGCCGCGGGCGCGCTCCCGTTCAGGATATTCGGGACGGGCAAGAACATAACCCTCGCCGACGCGCACCTGCAGGCGTACAGCTGCTCGCTGGTGCGCGGGGGACTGGAAGAGGCGCTGGACGGCAGCCTTTCCTTCCTGGAGGGGACGGTGTTCCCCCACACCTGCGATTCGATACAGAGGCTTTCGGACATCTGGAGGCTCAACACGAAGTTCAAATTCCACCTGGACGTCGTGCTCCCGGTCAAGCTCACCACCGACAGCGCGCGCGACTACATGAAGGACGTGATGCACAAGTTCCGGCGCGACCTCGAGAAGGCGATGGGCGTGACAATCACCGACGAAAAGCTCGCCGCGAGCGTGAAGCTCTACAACGCGATCCGCGCGCGGCTCAAGGAAATTTATGAACTGAGGAGCGGCGCGCCCTGGGCCATTTCGGGCGCGGCCATGTACGCGGTGATCAAGGCGGGCATGATGATGGACCGCGCGGACTTCCTCGCGGCCCTGGAGAAGCTCGCCGCGGAGGTGAGGACGAAGGCGGCCGCGGCGGGAAAGGCGCCCAAGCGGGTCATGCTCGCGGGCGGCATCTGCAACCACCCGAATTTCTACGGGATCATCGAGGAGTACGGTGCGGCGGTCGTGTGGGACGAGCTCTGTACCGGGACGCGCTCCTTCGAGGGGGCGATAGGCGAATCGGCCCCCGCTGTCGACGCGATCGCGAAACGCTACCTGGACAGGGTCGTGTGCCCCGCGAAACACAACGGCAACACCGCGCGCGCAGACAATCTGGTGAGCCTGGTGAAAGAGAAAAAGGCGCAGGGGGTGCTCTTCATCTACCTGAAATTCTGCGATCCGCAGTGCTTCGACTACCCGTACATGAAGGAGGCGCTGGACAAAGCCGGCGTCCCCTCGATGCTCTACGAGGTCGAAGAGCAGCCCCAGGCGGAAGGGCAGATACGCACGAGGTTCGAGACGTTTATTGATATGTTATAAAGGGTAATTCCCCTCCCTTGATGGGAGGGGTTAGGGGAGGGTGAAAAGCATGCCTGCTGTAGAGTATACCATCCACCCCCACCCGGCCTCCCCCATCAAGGGGGAGGGGATTCCGGACCAAGCTTAGTACGACGAAGGTTGCCGACGAAAAGACCGTAAGGAGGGCATCATGGCAGTTAAAACCGAAGCTGAAATGAAGGACGCGCGCAAGATCAAGGCGGTCAAGCGCATGAAGCAGATAATGACCGAGTACTATATCGACGCGAAGACCGCGAAGCAGAACGGGAAGAAGGTCGCGTGGATCACGAGCGGCGGGCCCGTGGAGCCGCTCATCGCGATGGACGTGATCCCGGTATACCCCGAGAATCACGGCGCGATGATTGGCGCCTCCAAGATGGGCGTCGACCTGTGCGAGAAAGCGGAAGCGATGGGATACGCGCGCGACCTCTGCTCGTATGCGCGCTCGGACATCGCGTGCGCGCCGCTCAACGGGGGGCCGATAGGCGGATTGCCCGCGCCGGACTTCCTGGTGTGCTGCAACAACATTTGTGGGACGGTGCTCAAGTGGTACGAGGTGCAGGCGCGCTATTTCAAGGTGCCGCTGTTCATTCTGGACACGCCCTTCATTCACACCGAGTTTTCCGTCGAGGCGAAGAACTACGTGCGCCGGCAGATGCTCGAGTACATTACCTTCCTGGAGGAGCAGTGCGGTAAGAAGATGGACATGGACCGCATGGACCAGGTGGGGCGCCTCGCGGTCCAGGGACAGAGGCTCTGGCAGGAGGTGCTCGACACCACCATGCACAGCCCCGCGCCCATGACGGCCTTCGACGCCTTCTTCCATCTCGCGCTCATCGTGACGCTGCGCGGAACGCAGACCGTGATCGATTATTATACCGAGCTTCGAGACGAGATGCGCCAGCGCATCGCCGACGGCATAGGCATGGTGCCCGACGAAAAGTACCGCCTGCTCTGGGACAACCTTCCCGTGTGGTACAAGACCAAGTGGCTCTCGGACAAATTCGCGACGCACGGGGCGTGCTTGGTGGCCGACACGTACACGTCCGCCTGGAGCGGCGTGGTTCACCTTATCGACGAGAACAACTTTATCGAATCAGCGGCGATCGCGTACTCGAGCGTGTACATCAACATCTCGATCGACATGATGCTGGATACGCTGCGCAAGATGATCACGAAGTATAAGGCGGACGGGCTCGTCATCCACTCGAACAGGAGCTGCAAGCCCTATTCGCTGGGACAGTACGACCTGCAGCGCATGGTCATGAAGGAGTTCGGCGTGCCGTCCCTCATCATCGAGGCCGACATGGTGGACGAGCGAAACTTCAGCGAGAGCCAGATCGAAACGCGCATAGACGCCTTCATGGAAACGCTCGCGCAGAAGAAGAACTGATTTCGAATACCCCCTTGTCCCGCCCCCCTGGCCCCCCAAAGGGGGGTAAAGGCGCGGGATGATGTGAACATTGAGAAGTGAGTTCAAAGTCCCCCTCCGGGGGATTTAGGGGCTGGTGGAAAAAGCATGGAGAAATCTTAATGGTCACCGCAGGCATTGACATAGGATCGATTTCCGTAAAGGCGGCGATGCTGCACGAGGGAAAGGTGCTGGGTACACTCACGGGCTTCACCGGGTACAACGCGGCGGAGTCGGGGAGAAAAATATTCACCGACCTGCTGGACGAGCTGGGGATGGAGGAGGCCTCCATCGAGCGCGTGGTTTCGACGGGTTATGGGCGCAATGCCGTGAAGTTCGCGCACAAGTCCATGACGGAGATCATCTGCCACGGGGCCGGGGCCTTCTTCACCGACGCGCGCGTCCGCTCGATCATCGACATTGGCGGACAGGACAGCAAGGCGATCCTCCTGGACGACGAGGGGCGCGTGAAGGACTTCGCAATGAACGACAAGTGCGCGGCCGGCACCGGCCGCTTCCTCGAGGTGATGGCGCGCGTCCTTGAAAGTAACCTTGACGAGTTCGGCACCCTCTGCGCGCACGCCGGCGCATCGGCCCCCATCTCGAGCCTGTGCACCGTCTTCGCCGAGTCCGAGGTCATCTCGCTCATCGCGAAGGGCGAACCGCGCGCGAACATCGTCGCGGGTATCCACGAATCGGTCGCCTCGCGCGTATCGGCGCTCGCGCGCAAGGTAGGCGTGCGGGAGCCGGTCATGATGACGGGCGGCGTCGCGAAGAACCCCGGCATCGTGAAGGCGCTCGAGGAGAGACTGGGGCTTTCCATCATCGTCCATCCCACCGCCCAGGTGAACGGCGCGATCGGCGCGGCGGTGCTTGCGAGGGGCGTGTAATCCCCTGGCGCAGTGTGTAAGAATAGGAGAGGTATGGATGGAAGGATGGGGGAGATGAAGGATTTGGTTTCGGATAACGGTTTGGGTATTGTCTTGACTTTTCAAATTTCCCACTATCATAATTCCGCCCGAAGGTCCCGCGATTGAAATATTGCATTGTTTTTGCATGAGCAGCGTCCTTTGTGGAGCAGCATGAATTTGAAATGATACGTTAACTCATCACCTCCTCCCCCTTGACGGGGGAGGATCGAGGTGGGGGTGAAAGGCATTGTCCATTAACAGCATTCGGGATGCGTTTCTCGTGCTCACCCTCCCCTAACCCCTCCCATCAAGGGAGGGGGAATCGAAGACTATGCACCCAGAAATCGAAATGCAAAACCAGGAGGTTCTCATGGATTTTCCGCAGATGGGCAAAGGCTTTCTCTTTGGCGCGGCGAGCGCGGCGTACCAGATAGAGGGAGCGATTCACGAAGACGGCAAGGGGCTTTCTACCTGGGACGAGTTCGCCCACAAAAAGGGGAAGGTCCGGAACAACCAGAACGCGGACGTCGCGTGCGACCATTACCATCGTTATGCGGAAGATGTCGCCCTCATGCGGGAAATGGACCTCCAGGCGTATCGGTTCTCGATATCCTGGCCGCGCGTCATGCCGGAGGGCGAGGGCGCCATAAACGAAAAGGGGCTCGATTTCTACAGCCGCCTGGTTGACGAACTTTTAAAGAACAAAATCACGCCGTATCCCACGCTCTTCCACTGGGATCTTCCGCTTGCGCTTCAGAAAAAGTACAAGGGTTTTGCGAACCGTATCACGGCGGACCTCTTTGCGGACTATGCCGAGGTCGTGGTGAAGCGCCTGGGCGACCGCGTCACGAACTGGATCACCATCAACGAGCCCTGGGAATTCTCATGCTTCGGGCACCTCATCGCGAAGCACGCCCCCGGGCGCATGTCGTTTCGCGCCTTCTTCCATGTAATGCATAACGTGCTCCTGGCGCACGGGAAGGGGATGCAGCGTATCCGCGCCCTCGCCCCGGACGCGAAGGCGGGGATCACCGTGAGCATGACGCCCGTGCACCCGCTCACGGACAGACCCGGGGACGCGAAGGCCGCGCTTCTCGCCAACCAGTTCATGAACCATATCACGCTCGCGCCGCTTTACAAGAAGGAATATCCGCAGCCCCTCTGGAAACGCGCATGGCCGTTCCGTCCGAAAATCCGTCCCGGCGACATGGAGCTCATCGCGCAGAAAACCGACTTCGTGGGACTCAACTACTACAGCACCGAGCACGCGAGCCGCGCCTGGTACATGCCCGTCATACAGGCGGACATCACCGGCGCGGACGTGCCGGACGCGCAGTATGTCGACGAGCACGGCGAACAGCGCACGAGCATGGGCTGGAAGATCCGCCCGGAGGGGCTCCGCGAGTGCCTGGACATTATCAGGCGCGAGTACGGGAACCCCGAGGTCTATATCACCGAGACAGGCGCCGCCTTCGACGACGTCGTAGCGGCGGACGGGAAGGTGCACGACGGCATCCGGATCGATTTTCTCGCGAGCTACCTGGATGCGGCGCGCCGCGCGATGGACGAGGGCTCCCGGCTCAAGGGGGTGTTCGTGTGGTCGCTCATCGACAACTTCGAATGGGCCGCGGGCTTCGACAAGCGTTTCGGGCTCATCCACGTCGACTTTGCCACACAGAAACGCACGATCAAGGATTCGGGGCTCTGGTACCGGGACCTCATACGGAAGTCCGGACAAAAATAGTATTGACTCATCGGGTTTTCCGGGTGAATATCGGGACATGGAAGCGCAACCGGAAAAATCAGCGGTGATCGGGAAATTACGCGCGTATTTTTTAGCACGTGAGGAGGTGATGGTTGCGTGCGTCCACGGCTCTTTCACCGGCGGCGGCAGATACAACGACATCGACGTCGCGCTGCTCCTGTCTCGTGCGCCGGAATCCGCCCTCGACTATGAGCTCGAAATCGAAACGGCGCTTTCGCTGCTGCGCGCGTATCCCCGGGAAGTGGATGTACGATTGTTGAACGGCGCGCCGGTCGCTTTCCAGTACGGCGTTATTAAAAACAACATAATGCTGTTCGTAAGAGACGAGGACGCGTACGCCGATTTCAAGGAAGTCGTAATTCGCCGCTACCTTGGATTCAAGCATCACCGGGACCAATTATTGAAAGAGATGTTTCAGCTTTGAAATACTCCACTGAGAAAATAACCAAAATATGCGCGGAAATTAAAAACGCGATCCATCTGCTTGAGGATATCGGTAAATTTCCTTTCGAAAGATTCTCGAGCGAACCGCATCTGGTTTCCAGTGCAAAGTACAATTTCATTGTGGCGATCGAAGGGGTGATCGATCTCTGTAATCACGCCATATCGCAGAACAGCCTGACTCCACCGGACGATTATTCACATGCCATCATGATACTGTCCGAACAGGCCGCGTATCCGCTCGAATTTGCCGCGTCCCTGGTAAAGGCTATTAAATTCAGGAACCGTCTGGTGCACATTTACTGGGAAGTGGGCGAACGCGAATTGTATGCGATACTCACGAGCAATCTTGATGAATTGAAGGCTTTCCTCGGCTATTACGGCAGGTTCATGGGAATTTCCGGCAGTACTGTATAGTTCATCTGGTTCCACCATTCGCGCTATACGCCTCCTCGTACCTCTCCATCTCCCACATGCTCCCGATCGCGAAGGGTGCGCGCTGGTGCACGCTCTGGGGCTTAATGTCGGCGATGCGCACGCGGCCTGTCGTCGCGGAGCCGCCCGCCTGTTCGGCGATCATGGCCAGGGGGGCGCATTCGTAGAGGAGGCGAAGCTTGCCCTGCGGACGCTCCGTGTCGTCGGGATAGAAGTAGACGCCGCCGCGGTGGAGGATCTGGTGCAGGTCCGCGACGAGCGCGCCCGAGTAGCGAAGGGCATGCCGGTCGCCGTCCCCGGAGTCGAGCGTGTCGGCGAATTTCCGGGCGGCCGGCGCCCACGCGCCGTAGTTGCCGTAGTTGGCACTCACCACCTTCCCGCGCGCGGGCATGCGCACGCTCTCGTGGTTCAGGACGAACTCGCCTATCTGCTCGTCGAACACGAATTCGTGCACGCCGTCCCCCGCACTGTAGACGAGCAGGGTGGAGGTCCCGTACATGATGTAGCCCGCGGCGACCTGCGCGCTTCCTTTTTGCAAAATCGAATCGAGGATGTCCCCCTTCAGGTTCCTTATGGAAAATATCGAGCCGATCACGCAGTCCACGTCCAGGTTCGAGGAGCCGTCTATGGGGTCCACGAGCACGACGTACTTGCCCGGCCCGCTCCCCGACGAGATCACCTTGGGCTCGGCCATCTCCTCCGAAACGATCGCGCCCACGATGTCGACATACTCGAAGGCCTCGACGAAGATCGTGTTCCCGATCTCGTCGAGCTTTTTCACCTCCTCGCCCTGCACGTTGATTTCCCCCGTCATCCCCTTCATCCCGCCCAGGGCGCTGCGCCGCATGTAGCTCGATATGATTTTCCCCACGGTGCCCAACTGGTTCATCACGCGGCTGAGCTCGCCGGTTGCGCCGGGATACGAACGCTGGCGCTGCACGAGGTACCTGTCCAGGGTCATGTGCGCGGGCCGGTGTTCGTGCATGGAGGGCCTCCCATCATTTATTCGAAATAAATCCGTACGCATCGCCCGTCGCGGACGGGGGACCGATGCGCAGGAACAGGAGATCGTAACATTTCTAATTGAAAGTACTCTGTGAAAGAATCCGGGTCAAGCGGACCGGCGCACGCCTGCGGGGAGCTTCGGAAAAATCGCGCATCCGAAAAATTTGTCAAACGGATTTCCGCATCCCGGGGTCTAACGTTCGGTTCTTTATTGGAGGAATTATTATGCCCGATATTGATGCGCAGTCTTCAGGGTTTCCCATAAACGGGGGGCCGATATCGCGGGCCGGCCGGGGAGCGCCGGCGGTGATGAGAATGATTGTTGCCGCGTGCGCGCTCGTCTTCGCGCCCCTGGACCTCTCCTGCTCGGATGACGCCGAAAAAATCAAGATCACGGTAATATGCAACGGCGCTCCTTTTTCCGGCTGGTACGACGCGGACGGAAACGTGGAATACTTTAGCGACGAGTCTCAATCGGGGGTGATCTATTCCTCCACGATCACGCTCGAGGATGTGGAAGAGGTGGAGGTGGATATCACTACCGGGGATGAGGCGAATTCCCTGACCGCGAAGATTTATCGCGACGGGGAAAAGGTCAAGTCCTCGAACACCTATTCGACCTACGGCTCGGTGCTCTACCTGAACGTCACGTATACCCTGGGGGAAGAGGACAGCGAGGACGAGGAATAGGCGCGGGGGCTTCGTTATCCCCGGGCGAGGTACCGTTCGAATTCGTGTATCGGCGCCAGCGATCCGCCGGTCGTCCAGATCACGTGCGTTATCTGCGCCTCCTTCCCGGCGAGACCGTGCGCGTCCAGGTAGTTCGCGCCTTCCCCGCCCGAGCGCACCATCGCGGGCCCGGGGAATCCTGCCGCGGCGGAGGGTTCGATGCGCAGATTCTCCGTACGGTAGAGGAGGGCGAGGTCCCTGAAGAGGCGGCTGTCGTCCACGGTGAAACAGCCCGCGACCAGCCGCGTGATCATGCCGCCCGCGAAGGCGGAGGCGCGCCCGACCGCGAGCCCGTCGGCGGCGGTCATGTTGGTGAGCCCGATATCGTAGACGTCGCCGGAGAAACCCGCGAGGAGACCCAGCATCATGCACGCGGATTCCAGCGGCTCGGCGAAGAAGCAGTGCGCGTCGTCGCCGAACGCGTGTGCGAGCCCGAAACAGATCCCGCCGGGCGCCCCGCCCACGCCGCACGGGATGTAGACGAAGAGCGGATGTTCCCCGTCGACGCGGACGCCCGCGGATGCGAACTGGGCCTCCAGGCGCTCCCCCGCGACGGCGTAGCCCGTGAACAGACGGGATGAATTCTCGTCGTCAACGAAATAGGCGTTCCCGTCCCGCGCGGCCTCGTCCCTCCCGGCCTTCACCGCGGCCGAGTAGTCGGACGCGTGCTCGACCACGGTTACGCTGCGCGCGCGGAGCAGGTCCTTCTTCCAGGCCTTTGCGTCCGCGGACATGTGCACCGTTGCGCGGAATCCGAGCGCCGCGGCCATGGTCCCTATGGAAAGCCCCAGGTTCCCCGTGCTTCCCACCGATACCGTGTGCGCGCCGAAAAGCGCGCGCGCGTCCTTGCCGAGAAGCGCCGTGTACGGTTCGTCGCCGCGAAGAAACCCGTGGGCGCGCGCGAGCTCCTCGGCATGGCAGAGCACCTCGTGGATGCCCCCGCGCGCCTTCACGGAGCCGGCGACCGGGAGCAGGTGGTCCGCCTTCACGTAGAGGCGTCCCGGCGGGACCCCTCTGCGTGAAAACGACCCGCATGCGGCCTGCATTTTCGGGACGGGTATCAGGGGCGATTCGATGATGCCGCCGGTCTCGCGCGTCTCGGGAAAGAGCGCGGCGATGAGCGGTGCGAAGCGCGTGAAGCGGTCCGCCGCGTCGGCAATGTCCGCGCGCGAAAGGGGGAGGGCGGGGAGCGTCTCGCGCACGGGCGGGCGATCCGGGTTAATCCAGAGGAATTCCTCCCTCCGGCGAAGCCGCTCGATCGCGGCGGTGTTTATTGATTCATTCATTGTTATATCTCATCAATCTCATAAATCCCCACCTCTCCTATTCCGTGGGTGCTATAGATGGCATTCTGCCGGAAATGGTGGCGTGTCACACCAGAAATCCATCGTGATGTTCGATAAAATCGCGCGTCCCGACGATGGTCCCGCCGCACACGCCGCGCGAGCTGTAGAGGGACGCGTGGTGCGTCGTCTCGTCGTAATCCGCCTGCGCGTCCTCCACGTGCACGATCTCGAAGCCCCGGTCCGACGCGTCGCGCGCCGTGGTCTCCACGCACTGGCTGGTGGCGAGCCCCGTCATCACGAGGCCCGCGATCCCGAGCGCGCCCAGCGCCTCCGCGATATCGGCGGAGGCGAAGGGGCTGTAGGTTGTCTTGCAGATAACGGTATCCCCCGGCGCGGGCGCGAGGGCGCCCAGCACCTGCGACCAGGGATCGGCGCGGAGCGGGTACACGTCCGCGAATCCGCGCGCGCGTCCGGCCTCCCACGTCCCGCGGAAGAAGCGGTGAAGGTCTTCCCGGCCGGGATTCGTTCCGCATAGACGAAGGTAGATTACCGGAAGGTCCATCCGGCGAAAGAGCCCCCGCAGATCGAGGATGTTCGGGATTACGGTCGCGCGGCATCGCGCCAGGATATAGTCGAGCGATCCCGGGCGCAGCGATTCGAAATAGCGGCAGTAGTCCGATTCCGCCTCCAGGTAGTAGCGTTGCATGTCGACGATCATGAGCGCGTAGCGGTTGGGCATGGGTTTCTCCGCGGTTGGATTTATGGGGCGCCAAACGGCCGGGTATAATCGTAGAGACGCGATTAATCGCGTCTCTACGATGACAACGGGCCCCGTAAAAATTCAATTATTAAATTTCAGGAATCCCTGCGCATGACGAACAGGGTGATATCGTCGTACTGGCGGCGCGAGAAGCCGGAGATATCCTGGAATATCTTGTTCACGATATCGCTCACGGGCAGCTCCGCGTAATGGATGAGCGCGAGCTTGAGCCTGTCCTGCCCGTACATGGCCCCCTTCTCGTTGGTGGCCTCCGTCACCCCGTCCGTAAAGAGCAGGATGATGTCCCCCACCTCGACGGGCACCGTCATGTCCTCGGTGTATTCCTTGATGCGGTCGACGATGCCGATCCAGGTGCCCTTCGTGGGCACCACCTCCACCTTCTTGAGCGAGGCCCGGTAGATGAGTATATCCTGATGCAGGCCCGCGACGAGCATGTTGTCCTGGTTGAGCCGGATCACCGTTACCGACATGTAGTGGTCCGCCCCCAGGCGGGAGATGTTTTCTTTTATGACGGTGTTGATTGCGTTCAGGATCACCGAGGGCTTATACCCGGCGGTGTTGTGCACGATGGTGGAGATGCTCGTCTGCGTCATCATCATGATGAGGCCCGATTCGACGCCGTGTCCCGAGACGTCGCCTATGGTGATCCAGCGCTCCCCCTTGCTCGTTTCGATGATGTCGAAATAGTCCCCCCCCACCTCGGCGGCGGGGACCAGCAGTGAGGCGATATCGAAGCAGCCGCCGTCCTCCTGGCAGCCGATCCTGCTGCGGCTGGGAAGCAGGGCGGTCTGGATCCGCTTCGCGATTTCCATCTCCCCCCACAGCGCGTCGCGCGCCTTTTTAAGCTCGGAACGAAGGAGGAACTCCTTCTTGATGAGGTTGAGCCTCACCCAGTTGATGCTCACCGCAATCACCGCGGTTGCCGACATGAAGAACAGGTGGTTGGCCAGGTCGCTCGCGATGAAGGCTCCCCCCCATACCGCGTTGAGGAAGGTGTAAGTGACCAGTATGATCGAGCTGTTCACGATCGAGTGAATGGGCTTCCACGGGAGCAGCATGTTGACCGCGATCATCACCAGGTTGAGCCCCGCGTAATACGGCGAGCCGAATCCCCCCAGGTCCACGGTCATGAGGGCGATTACCCCGCCTACGTTGAACGAGACGAAATAGCCGTGCAGGTACGAGAGCTTTGCCGGCTTTGTGTTGCGTATGAGGAGGTACTGCAGCAATAGTATTCCCGTGCAGATGAGCCGGTACAGTCCGAACCTGAACGCGAGCTCGCGGGGCGCGGTCACGTAGTCGAGTATGAAAAAAAACGGGACCAGCGTGAACCCCAGGCCCGTGAGCGTCTTCAGCCACTGGTGGATGATCGTGGTGAGATACGCTTCGAAATCGGCGGTGACGATTTCGGGAAGCGCATCCCCGCTTTCGCCATGGATACCGTTCATAATTGTCATAGATAGTCAGCCCCGCCCCTGATCCTCAAGCGTCTCGGCCCCCTTACTCCTTTTTCCTCACGTGCAGGAACATCTGGCTTCCCGTGTCCTCGAAGGCGACCTGCTGTTCCGCGTTCTGGTTTTGCAGCAGGTTCAGGAAATCGTCCTCCGTCCGGTAGTAGAGCACCCAGTCCAACCAGTACTCCATGTAGGTGCGGCTGGGATTGTTCACATGAAAGTTTCCCACCTCCATGTGTCCGCCCGGCAGCAGGAGCTCGAAGAGCTTCTGGAGCACCGCGCGCGCGACGGGGGGCGTCAGGTAATCGAAAAGTCCCATCGAGTAGATGAAATGGAACTGGCCCCATTTTTCCGGGAGCTTCGAAGAGGAGAGCATGGTGCGCACGGAGTCCTTGAGGTAGGTCGCCTTCACCTTCCTGTGCGCGGTTTTCTCGATCCGCTCTATATTCTTCGCGGCCTCCAGGAGCGCCGTCCTGTCCTGGTCCAGAAGGGTAAGGTCCACCCTTTCGAAATCCTCCTGCTCGCGGAACAGGTCCTGCATCTCGTAGGCGGGCCCGCACGCCACCGATAGTATCCTGAAACCCTTGGGGGGCAGGTTCGGGAACATGCCGAGCGTCTCCCGCAGCATCTTCGCGATGCGGACCCTCCTGTTGCGCACCGCCTGTGCCGCCGGGTGCTCTATCGGGTGCTTGTGCATGAGCTTCGAGAAGGTCGTGGGTCCCCAGTAGTCGTTCTCGTAGATCATGCGCATCATTTCGGAATCGCCCACGTAGCCGCGCGGCTTCAGGTTGGTGCGCGCCATGAGCTCCGAGGTCATGATCAGGTTCCAGACCTGCTTGCGGAAATAGAACCCGTGGCGCTCGTGCTCCTCGCGCGTGTAGTGCTTCACCTCGTCCTCGAGCTCCTTCAGCCGCACGGTAAAATAGTTCATGTACTTCCGGCCCTCGGTGTCGATTATGGCCCGCTGGATGACGCTGCGCACGTGCTCGGGTTCCCCGGAGTATTCGGCGTCGATATTGTCGAAGTACTGCTTGTACACGTTCAGGTCGTAGGACAGTCCCCCCGTGTAGTCCTTGAAGGACTGCCGGATCTTTTCCTTGTGCGAGAGGAGGAGCGGCAGGTTGGAAAAGAACGTCTGCAGGCTTATATTCAGGCTCTTCTGGAAGAATGTCTCGAAATTGTACAGGTCGTCGGAGAAGACGAGCCTGCCGGCATGGCCGTCGATATTGGCCTCGAGCATGAGCATGCACCGGCCGAACTCGACGTCCTCCTCGCCGTGCGCCAGGGTGAGCTTGTTGAACTCGGCGCCTTCCGTGAATTCGTGTCCGTTCGGGAAATGCGCGAACAGGGTGTACCGGGACGCGAACGTCACGTGCACCGGGATGCGCTCCTCGCTGCGGGTGAGAAATCCCTCGAAAGATTTATCGTTAAGGTTCATACGCGTTCATATCCCTTTGATCTGAATTCTCTGGTCCCTCGTCTGGAAAACGATGAGGGCCGAAAAGCTCAATTCCTGCCAGTTCAGGTTCTTGTGGTACAGGATGGTGACCCGGTTGTCCCCCCGCTTCGCGCGGTCCAGTATCTTCACAAGCGGCGCCACGGTGGACGAGTTCATGAACTTGAGGTCCAGGAAGTTGAGCACGAGCTCTTTTTTATCGGCGGAGCTTTTCTCCAGCGCCCTGTTCAATATGGGCGTGATGAAGGCGCCCGGGGTGCGGTCGATGCTCTTGCCCAGGAGCTTGATGTTGATGACCTCTTCGCTCTCCTCCACTTCGATGGTGAGCATGTTCTCTGTGTAGTTTTCCTTCGTCATGTCTTTCCCCCTGCCGCACTCAGTAGTTGTACACCGCGGAGACGCTCAGCACGTTGTCGTCGCTCACGAAAAAATCCAGGATTGACTGTCCCTCGTACGATATCCTCACCAGCCCCAGGCCGCTCTCCCGGTCGGCCAGGGGCCTCGTCGCGACCTCCTTGAGGCGGATCGCATAGGCCTCGAACGGGTCCTGGAACCCCCTGATCCACTGGATTGTTTCGTCAAGGTGCTTCAGGAACGACATATCGCCGGTCTTGACCGGGTTGGTCACCTCGATGATCACCGTCTTGTTGTCGATCTCGATGCTCAGGCCTACGCTCCCCTTGCCCCCCGGGTACTCGCCGTACTTGACCGCGTTCTCGGCGAGCTCGCTGATGACCATTATCAGGGAGTTGACGTGGTCCTCCGAAAACCCGTGTGTTTCGAAAAACCTCGAGCTCTTTTCCCTCGCCGGTTCGATCTCGTCCCATTCGGGCTTAAGCTTCAACTTGATCGTGTGTTCCATATGTATACCCGCACGCTCCTGTTCTGAAATTACAGGCACACCGAAAATAATTACGTCACCAGCCCCGTCCCCGGCCTGAAAAAAAACCCCGGCGGGGTCCTGAGTGCTGGCGCTGTGTCAATGTTCCCCCTCCCCTGAGGCGAGCACGTCGGTAAACGCAAATACGGGAGGAAGGCACGATATAGATTCAGGTTAATGAAATATATTCTAAAAGTCAAATTTCGGCGACAATTTCATCGTTGCCGCTCGTTTCGGCTCCGCTCAACGAGCGGCTTATTATTACTCACAACCTGGCCGGCTGACCAAACTACGGCAAGGCGTGTTAGAATAGGAGAGCCGGGGCCTGGACGACGGCAATGGAAATTTAACGGGCGTAGAAGCCTGCAACGAGCGGTGGCGGAGGGGACGCATCGCCCCCTGAGCGGAGTCGCGCCCCCTGAGCGAAGTCGAAGGGAAAAAAATTTGCTGATCCGAATCTATTATAGTACTTTATACAAAAAGGTATAATCCGCGCTTTTCAAAAACGTCCTTTCCAATAGACGTGCGAGAATACCGTCACAGATGTGGAGGTGTGACCGTGGATGTAAAGGGCTCGGCGCTTGGATCCATCCGGGAATTCGTCATGAACGAGTTCGGAAGGGAAGGGCTCGACCGCTGGCTGGACGCGCTTCCCGTCGCGTCGCGGGAGCTGCACGCGGCGGCGATACGCCTCGATTCGTGGTACCCGCTCAGGGAGATGATGATCGAGCCCACGGAAAAGATATGCGAGCTCTTTTTCGGGGGGGACCTCAAGGGCGCCTGGGAGGGGGGAAGGTTTTCCGCCGATTTCGCGCTGCACGGGATATACCGGCTGTTCGTGAAGCTGGGTTCCGTGGATTCGCTCATCAACCGCGCGAGCCTCATCTTCGCGACCTACTACAAGCCGAGCGCGCTGCGCGTGGCGGAGAGCGAAAAAAACAGGGTGAGCATGCAGATCACCCTGTTCCCCGAGATGCACACGATCGTGGAGCGGCGCATCGGGGGATGGATGGAGCGCGCGGTGGAGATATCGGGGCAGAAAAACGTGAAGGTGGAGATCGCCCGGTCGCTTACCGTGGGCGATCCCTGCACCGAGTTCGTGGCGACATGGGAATAGGAGGCGCCCGGGCCGCATACGGGACGCCGGGGCGGGGAAGGAAAAATGAATGAAGTGATCCGATGGGCGCTTGCCGGTGCGGGGGCGGGGATGCTCTTCCCTTTGGCCGCGCTCGTGGCGGGATTCCTGCGCGCCCTGGCGGGCGGTGCGGGGGGCGCGTGGTTTCCGGGCGTGGAGCTGTGGATCGCGCTCCCGGTCCCCCTGCTCGCGGGCCTCGCGGGCGCCCTGCACGGGCGCGTGAGGCGGGACGCGGCCGCGCTCGCGGCGGAGCACGCGCACGTAAAGGAACAGCTCGAGAATACCGAGCAGCAGGAAGAGGTCCACAAGCTCATGAAGGAGCTTTCGGTCTACCTGGACCACCTGGTGGACATCACGAACAATATCCAGGAGGCAATCTGCGTGGTGGACCGCGCCTATAACATCGAGGTGGGATACAACAAGCGCTTCACGGAGATATTCGGGCCCAGGGACTACGCGGGAAAATCGGCGTTCGACACCATCTTCACGCACCTGTGGGGGGCCTTGAAGAAGGAGGTCCACGAATTTGTGGACCTCTGCTTCGAGGGAGGCACCACGGCGGATTCCATGCTGAACGACGTGAATCCCGTGAGCAAGTTCACCTACATGTACCACCTCCAGGGCGAGGAGCGCGAGAAGGTGATCAAGTCGCGCATCGTGCGGATCAAGAACGTCTCGGGCGGGGTCGAAAACGTAATGTTCATCTTCGACGACGTCACGCTCGAAGAGCGCACCGAGCAGGAGTTGCAGGTGCGCGAGCGTGCCTTCCAGGACGAGCTGGGAATCATGACCCAGATTTTCAGGAACGACCGCGACCTGGTGGTGGATTTCATTAACGGGACCAACGACGTGATCGGGAAGATACAGGAGCTGTACCAGTTTATCGTCCAGGACGCGGAAAACCGGGACATCCTCTACAAAATCCTGGGAATGACCCACCTGGTCAAGGGAGAGGCCTTCTCCCTGGGATTCGACGAGATCGCGGCGGCGGCGAAGGAATTCGAGACCTATATCAAGGGAATCGCCGACGGCACGGTAACGCTCGAACAGAACCTGAACATCATCGAGTACTACGAGGGGCTCTACGGGAAGATCGACCGCGTCAACATGATCGCGCGGCGCCTCTTTTCGATCGGGGAGGGTACGCAAAGGCTGGGAAAGGACCTGGTCACCATGGACGCGCACCGCTACGGCGAATTCAAGCGTGCCATCCAGGACCTGGTCGCGCGCCACCGGGAAAACAATTTAAAGATCGAGGACCTGTTACAGTTCCAGAAGAGCATGGAGCAGCTCAACTGGACAAGCCTGGGCACGCTCAAGCGGGAGCTCCAGCTCGTGAACGAAAAGTCCCTCGTCCAGTTCGACAAGAAGGCCGTCCTCAATTTCATATACGATATCGACGGGCTCCCGGAGGTCAAGTACCGCTTCCTGAAAGAGGTGCTGGTCCACCTGGTACGCAACTCAATCGCCCATGGCATTGAGACCCCGGGAGCGAGGAAGCAGAAAAACAAGGAGGAGGCCGGACGCGTGAACGTCCACGTATACCAGGAAAACGGCAGCTACACGGTGCTCTATTCGGACGACGGCGCGGGGTTCGACCTTGGAAAGATAAGGAGCAAGGCCGCGGAACGGGGGCTCCTTGACGGGAGGAACCCGGACGAGCTTTCGGAGAACGAAACCGTGGGGCTCGTGTTCAGGAAGGGCTTCAGCACGGCGGGCGAATCGAACATGGTCGCGGGGGTGGGGATCGGCATGTCGGCGGTAAAGGACATCGTGGTGCATTCGCTCGAGGGCGTGCTGCGGGTGAGGAACCGTCCCGACCTGGGGGTCTCCATCAAGATGAGCTTCCCGCAATGAGCGGGGGAACGGCGCGCGGGAACGTCACGTAAGGGTATCGGCCCCCAGGCCAAAATATTAAAAAGCGGAAAGGCATGGCGAGCATCCCGGCGCTCATTCGGGCGGCGGGGAGGGGCGGCGATCAGCCGCGGGGAAATACGAGTTGCAGGAGCCTGCAGATGAAGATCCTGGTCGTCGACGATTCGCAGATAATGCGCAACATCCTCAAGAACGTGATCCACGAGAAGCGGATCAAGGGCGGGGAGATACTTGAGGCCCCCAACGGCCAGGAGGCCTTCCTGATCATGGAGGACCAGACGATTGACGTCCTCTTCGTGGACTGGAACATGCCCGAGCTGAACGGCCTGGAGCTCGTGAAGCTTTTGCGCGAGAGGGACAAATACAAGAACCTCCCCATCCTCATGGTGACCGCGGAGGCCGCGAAGTACAACGTGATGGAGGCGATCAAGGCCGGCGTGACGGACTATATCACGAAGCCCATCACGGGCCCCACCTTGCTCAAGAAGATCGACAAATACCTAAACCAGAACGGACAGGGGTGATGCCATGAACGTCAAATTCGTCAATCCCTTCATAAAGACGACGCAGGACGTATTTCGCCAGTTCGTGGGCATCACGGTCCAGCCGGGGAAGCCCTTCATCTATTCGCCTTCGACGAACAAGCTCAATTACGACATTTCCGGCATCATAGGACTCGCGGGCGAGGTGGTGGGCTTCGTGATCATAAGCTTTCCCAAGCTCGTGGCGCTTAAAACCGTCTCGAAGATCACGGAGCGCGAGACCAAGATTTTCGACGAGCTGGTTATCGATTCCGTGGGAGAGCTCGTCAACATCATCGCGGGTAACTCGAAAAGGGAGATGGAGGACGTCAAGATCGTCATCTCGCTCCCTTCCATCGTGAAGGGCGTGAACCACCAGCTCGCGTGGATATCGGGCGTGCCGGTAATATGCATTCCGTTTGGAAGTGACCTGGGTGATTTTTACGTCTTCGTGAGCATGAAGGACCTTATCGCCTGAGTGGGAAGCAGGGCATAAATGGGCATACCTCGCCCATGGTTTGGCGTGCGTGTGGACGAAAGATGCTTAATGTGAGGAGGTGCGGCGGAGTATTTTCGTGGGTGAGGCTCTTGTAGGGTGGTTTTCGGTGTCTCCCCAGTAGAATTCCCAGCACAAAATGCCCCCTGCGCTCCTTTGGCCGATGGCATACTGGGGGAACCGAACATAATTATGCCTTCCGGCTGAATCGCACAGCAACTCGTGCAGGTAGCGCTTCGTCGCAATGGCTACCAGATGCGCGACCGAGAACCGGCTCAACTTACGAAAATCCGAAGCAAACTCATTCTCGTTCTTCCTGAAGCGAATCGGAAAACAATGCCAGCGCTTCCAGGGATCACGGGGCTGATACCTCACCAGAGTAAACCCTCCCTGAAACCGATCTATATCGCGCAGAACGCGTTTCAGGAGCATGATGACGACCGCCTGGCGGGTTGTTCCAAGCTTTGCCGCGGCAAGTGCGATATTCACGTAGACGATGTGGCTCATGTTTATAGAAGTGCGAAGCATTCCGTATCCTCCGGGACAAAGGCGTCCAAAGTGAATACGAACGAGGAATGAGAAATATGAACGGTTTTTCCGGCTATAAACCGGCGCCCGTGAGTTGTCGCACCCGGAATGGGTCGAATCGCGCCAACTTGTTGCATAATTCTTTCTTTACGGGGTATAAGGGGCGAAGCCCCTTAAAAGACCCCCGCAGGGGCCCCCGCAAGCGCGAGACGGCAGTTTCGCAAAAAATCTATCTATCTATCTATCTATCTATCTATTTATTAACTTGATTTATATCGTATTTTATATATAAATTAAATACCTGCGCCGATTCGTCATGGATGACTTTTCGATGGAGAATAGTGCAACCTTCACCCAGGGGTGCGCAGGTGGAGGGGAATCAAATGACAAAGAGAAAAGCGAACGCTGGCGCAGTCACGATAGCCGCGGCACCGGTTAAAAAATCCGCACCAAAGAAAAACACCCCCGACGAGATGGCGAGGGATAATGAAAACAAACGCCTGGTCGCCGACCTCCAGACCCACCAGATAGAGCTCGAGAGCCAGAACGATGAGCTCAAGCAGACCCGGGGCGACCTGGAGGATGCGCGCGACCGGTACCGCGACCTCTTCGACCTCGCTCCCATAGGCTATTTCACGGTGAGCGGCGACGGCCTCGTCCTGGAGGCGAACCTGACCGGGGCCGGGATGGCCGGGAGCGACCGGCAGTTCCTCATAGGGCGTCCCTTCAGCAAGCTTATCGATCCCGGCGACAGGGACATTTACTTTTCCCACCTCAACAAGCTCGCGAAAGGCGCAAACAGGGAGAGCTGGGAGCTCAGGATGCTTTCGGGGGAGGGGTCGCAATTTTACGCGTGGTTCGAGGCCATCGCGATCCGCGACCAGGAGGGCGGGCTGCTCCAGGCGCGCATCGCGATCACCGATATCACCGGGCGCAGGCGCACGGAGCAGCAGATCCGCGAGCTTCTCAGGGAAAAGGACCTGCTCATGCAGGAGATTCACCACCGCGTGAAGAACAACCTGATCACGATCCTGAGCCTTCTCACCCTCCACCGCGAGAAGATGGTGCAGAAAGAGGCGCAGGACGTGCTGGGCGAGCTGACCAACCGGCTCCAGTCGATGATGATCCTGTACGATACCCTGGCCCGCAGCGGGAGCTACGGCTCGGTGAATGCCCGGCATTACCTCGTTCCGCTCATCGAGGAGATGGTGAAATCGTGCCCGGGGAACAATTGCCTGGTGCACATCGAGAGCGCGATCGAGGACTTCGACCTTCCGGCGAAGAAGGCGCTCACCGCGGGCATGATTATAAACGAGCTCGTCATGAACGCGTTCAAGTATGCCTATCCCGCGGGCGGGGGCGGCGAGGTGCGGGTCGCGCTCAGGGGAGCCGGGGAAGGAAATATCCTGCTTCAAGTGGCGGACGACGGGGCGGGAATGCCCGGGGGGGCAGCCGTGCAGTCGGGCATTGGGCTCAGGATGGTCAACGCCTTCGTCAAGCAATTGCGCGGGGAATTGAGCATGGAAACCGGGAATGGCACCAGGTATGCAATCGTGTTTCCCGCGGGCTGAAATTCGGCCGGGGCACGCAAAGCGCGTACTCTATCGGAAGCACAGCGGACATGCCGATCGACGAGATCATCCCGAACGCGGTTAAGCGCGCCTTTCTCCGCGGCACGCGGGGTTACCGCATTCATTTTCAGCACCAGTTAAATTCGAATTGACGCCCGCCGTGCCGCATGATTTCATACAGGGCTTGGGTCCGATACTACCGTAAGCGGAAGGGCGCGTCCGGCCGGTACCGCCCGCCGCGTACGCGTGAATGCGCATCCGTAACGCGCGGAAGGAGAAGCGCAGGGCCGTCCGGGAACCCCTGGACGCCGATACGCGCATCGGCCCCCCGCATGCGGCCTTTCGTTGAAATCTATTACCGGATCGTACAAGGGGCGACACAATGCCGAAAACCAGAAACGCCGCCGGCACGGGCAAGACCGTCGGGAATAAAAAGGCGCCCCGCCCCCCCAGGCCCAAACCCGGGGAATTCTATATCGTGGGCATAGGCGCCTCCGCCGGCGGTCTGGAGGCCTTCGAGCGCTTCTTCCAGCACACGCCGGACGATACCGGCATGGCCTTCGTGCTCGTGCCGCACCTGGACCCCACGCACGTGAGCCTGCTGCCCTCGCTCATCCAGAAGTTCTCGAAGATGGTCGTGACGCAGGCGGAAGACGGCGTGAAGATGAAGCCCAATTCCGTGTACATTGTCCCCCCGAATTACGATATCGCGGTATTGAAGGGGAGCCTGCAGCTCATGGACCCGCCGCGCCGGCCGGGCCCCCGGATGTCCATAGATTATTTTTTCCGCTCAATGGCGCAGGACCTGGGCTCACGGGCCATTTGCGTGGTCCTGTCCGGAATGGGAACGGACGGCACCCTGGGACTCAGGGCCGTGAAGGGGGCGCTGGGCATGGTGATGGCGCAGGCCCCGGAGAGCGCGCGCTACGACAGCATGCCCCGGAGCGCGATCGCCACGGAGCTCGTGGATTACATCCTGCCCCCGGAGAAGATGCCGGCCCGGCTTGTCGCCTACACGAATTACGCGTCCCGGACGGGCCCGTCCAGGGTGGCGCCGGTAGAGGGCAAGGTGCCGGATTCGCTCAAAAAGATTTTTATCCTGCTCAGGAGCCACACGGGCCACGATTTCTCCTCGTACAAGAAGAACACCATCTACCGGCGTATCGAGCGCCGTATGAACGTTCACCAGGTGGACCGGATCGCGAACTACGTGCGCCTCCTCCAGGAAAAACCGGCGGAGCTCACGACGCTTTTCAAGGAGCTCCTCATAGGCGTCACCAGCTTCTTCCGCGACACCGACGCCTTCGAGGCGCTCTCGCGGGAAGCATTTCCCCTCATGTTCGACGACAGGCCGGAGGACCTTCCCGTGCGCATCTGGGCCCCGGGCTGTTCTACCGGCGAGGAGGCGTATTCGCTCGCTATCTGCCTGCGCGAATACGCGGACAAGATCAAGCGGCATTTCGCTGCACAGATATTCGCGACGGACCTGGACACGGCCGCCGTCGAGACGGCGCGCCTGGGGATGTACTCCGCGAGCATAGCCGGCGACATGAGCCCCGAACGGCTCAGGCGCTACTTCGTGTCCGAGAACGGCATGTACCGGATCAAGAAGGACATCCGCGAGATGCTCGTCTTCGCCGCCCAGGATTTAATAAAGGACCCGCCGTTCACGAAGCTCGACATGATCTGCTGCCGCAACCTGCTCATCTACATGGACGGTGATCTCCAGAAAAAACTCATCCCCCTCTTTCATTACAGCATCCGCCCCGGGGGCGTGCTCTTCCTGGGCCCGTCGGAATCCATTGGAACCTACACCGATCTTTTCTCCCCCCTGGACCGGAAATGGAAGCTGTACCGCCGCGCGGACGCGCCGGCGCGGGCCCGTATGGCCCTGGATTTCCCGGTCCCGGTCCCGGAAGGAGCCCCGGCAAGGGCCGGCGCGAAGAAAACCGACAGGACCGCCCTTTCTCACGTCGCGGAGAAGCTCCTCCTCGCAAACTTCGCGCCCCCGAGCGTCATAGTCGACGAGGGCGGCGACATACTGTTTATTCACGGCCGGACCGGGAAATTCCTGGAGCCCGCCCCCGGCGAGGCTAAGCTGAACATCCACGACATGGCGCGCGAGGGCCTGCGGCTCGAGCTCGCGTCGGCCATGCGCAGGGCCAGGACCCAGGCGAGGCCCCAGGCCGTCGAGGGGATACGTGTTCCGTACAACGGCGGCGCGCTGTCGGTGAAGGTGACCGTCCGGCCCGTGAACGCGCCGGAGACCGGAGGCAGTCTCCTGCTCGTCGTGTTCGAGGAGACCACGCCCCCGGTTGTCCGCGAGGCGGCGGGCGGCAAGCGCGGCCGGAAAGCCGGGGAGGGAGAACCATACAAGGCGCTCGAAAAGGAGCTGCAGCTTACGAAGGAAAACCTTCAGACGACGATCGAGGAGCTCGAGACCTCGAACGAGGAGCTCAAGTCCACGAACGAAGAGCTGCAGTCGACCAACGAGGAGCTGCAGTCCTCCAATGAGGAGCTCGAAACCTCCAAGGAGGAACAGCAGTCGCTCAACGAGGAGCTCACGACCGTAAACAGCGAGCTGCAGGGGAAGATCGACGAGCTCATCGTCGCCAGCAACGACATGAAGAATCTCCTGAACAGCATAAACGTCCCCACGATATTTCTCGACATGGACCTGCACATCAAGCGGTTCACGTCGCACGCGACCAGGATGATAAATCTCATCCAGACGGATATCGGCAGGCCCCTGGGAGACCTGGTGACGAAGATTCGCTATGAACGCCTTATCGACGACGCGCGGGACGTGCTCCGCGACCTCGTCTTCCGGGAGCGCGAGGTGGAGACCACGGAGGGGAACTGGTATTCCATGAAAATCCTGCCCTACCGTACCGTGGACAACGTGATTGACGGGGTGGTGATAACCTTCCAGGATATGGGGGACCGGAAGCGGCTCGAGCACGAGGTACTGGAGAAGGAGCGGGAATGTGAAGAAGCCCGTAGGCACGCCCGGATAGGCGGCTGGCGCTGGACAAAGGGCTCCGCGGCGGTTACATGGTCCGCGGAAATGTACACCATCATGGGCAGGGACCAGAGCCTCCCTCCCATCGATTACGCGGGACAGTCCGCCTATTTCACGGCGGAAAGCTGGGAGCGCAAGAGGAGCGCGGAGGAACAGGCGCTTCTCGAAGGCGGCGTGTACGAGATGGAGCTGGAACGCGCGCCCTCGCACGGGGCGCCGGGCTGGGTCCTGGCCATAGGCCGCGCGCTCACCAGCGAGACGGGTGAGGTGACGGGCATCGAGGGCACCGTGCAGGACATCACGGAGACGGTGCGCGTGCGCAGGGCCGCCCTGGATCTCGCGAACCGCCTTGAAGACGCGCCCTTTCCCGTAATGGAGCTCGACGTGGAGACGGGCGAGCTTCGATATACCAACCGCGCCGCGGGTGAGCTCACCGGCCCGGACGCGGGGAGGGAAGGGGAGGCATTGACCGGGGTAGTATGCGCGCGGGCGATCCGCGCGCGCGCGGAGGGACGCGAAAGCGTAGAATTTACGCTTCCGGCGGGGCCGCGAAGCTACAGGGTCGTCCTGCGCCTCGTCGAGGGCGGTCGGGCGGTGCGGGTATACATGAGCGAGACAGGGCACGCGACGGACGCCTGAGGACGCGTCCCGCACTACATAAAT
Organism: Spirochaetota bacterium; assembly: GCA_004297825.1. Lineage (NCBI taxonomy): Bacteria > Pseudomonadati > Spirochaetota > Spirochaetota bacterium. The sequence goes on along the minus strand of SCSX01000033.1, from coordinate 18,606 downwards.
TTACCGGGAAGGAATATGTTCCAGAAACTGAAAAACATCGTGTTTCCGCCGCGCACCTCGCACGCGGAGACCTTTGGGGAAGAGCTTCACTACCAGGCAGGGAGAATTCTCCTCCCGGCGTCGGTGATCTGCGTGTTCGCGTGGCTGGGCTACGTGAGCGTGGACCGGCAGTTGTACCCGGACGAGCCGCTCATCGTGATGCTGCGCTACGGATTATCGGCGACCGCGCTCCTGGTCTTTATTCTCCAGTTTATCCCCGCCCTCAGGAAGCGCTCCATGTACCTGCTCGCGATCCTGGGCGCCTACCTCGAGATCGCGACGGGAGTGCTCACCGGCGCCTCCAAGGCGGACCCGGTGTACATGGGCGGCTACCTCTTCGTTCTCGTGATCCCGGTGATCGCGCCGCTCACGAAGTCGATACTCTGGGCCCTGCTGGGGTCGTCGCTCGCGGGGTTCTTCGCCGTGGGGCTCGCGCGCGGCATGGAGTTCGTCACCGTGCGCGACCAGTACAAGCTGAACGACCTCGCGGCGACCACGTTCTTCGCGGCCGTGTTCATTTATTTCCTGGACCGCATCCGCTTCCGCAGCTGGGAGCAGTCACGCAAGATCGACGAGCAGAGGAGGAAGCTCGAGACCGACAAGGCGCGCATCGAAACGATCATCGCAGAGGCGCGCAACGTCATTAGCCACGTGCTGGTCGCCACCGATACGCTGAACGAGTTCACGCGCGATATCACCGGCACCGTCGCCGAGCAGTCCGCGATCATCGCGAAGAGCCGCGCGTCGGGGGAAAAGCTCATAGGCTGGTTCGGGCTTCTCACCGAACAGGCCGGGGTGCAGACGCACGCGAGCGAGGAAGGCATGAGGCTCGTGGGCGGGCTCCAGGCGGACCTGGGGCGCACCGCGGCGACGGGAAAGAAGGCGGGCGAGGACGCGCACACCGTGCAGCGCATCTCCGACGAGTGCGAGCTCATGCTGCGGAGCTCGCGCCAGGTTATCGAGAGCCTCAAGGACGAGTCGGCGAAGATCGAGGAGATTTCACAGACGATAAACGATATCGCCGATCAGACGAACCTGCTTTCGCTCAACGCGTCCATAGAGTCGGCGCGGGCGGGGGAGCACGGGCGCGGGTTCGCCGTCGTGGCCGACGAGATATCGAAGCTTGCGGAGCGAAGCATGGTGTCGGCGAAGGAGATCAGCGGGATCGTGCACAAGTCCGTGGAGGGGATATCCAGCGCATCGGAACAGATCGACCGCACCTCGCAGGCGTTGCGCGACATCATCGGATTCCTGGATGGGAACCGCGGTTTCCTGGGGACGCTCGAGGGCATCTTCACCGAGCAGGGACGCGAGGTGGAGAAGGTGATCGGGCACATAGAAGGGTCCATCCGGTTCGGCCAGTCCGTGAACGAGCTCGCGTCCAAGAACGCCACCGAGATGGAGCATTCGCAGCAGATGATCAGCGCGATCGAGGAATTCTACACGAAGCTCCAGGACATGGCTCAAATGCTCCAGGGGCTTTCGGGCAATCTTTCAAGGAACGTGGACAGCCTGCAGGAGATGCTTTCCGGACCCGATGCTTCTTGATAATGCATGCTAAGGCCCCCCCTGACCCCCCGAAGGGGGGCGAGGCTATTGAGGATTAATCCCAGTGAATGACTGCTTCATTAGGGGAATGACCTAAAACGACGAGATATTACGGATAACGGCATTGCCGGCAGAATGCACGCCGTGCCCCCTCCGGGGGTGCGGGGGCCGCTGTTAGGAGTGGAGTGGAAGTTTCCCACTCTTACACGCCTTTCCTACAGTTTGTCCCACGCCGGAACCTTGGGGGTGCCCACTTTCTTCATGACGGAATCGAAGTCCTCAAGGAGTTCCTTTCTGGATTTCGATTTCAGGAGTGAAATGAAGTACGAGGAGGTTTCCATTTCCTTTATCTCCTTGGTGAAGGCATAGAGCGCCAATTGGTTGATCGACACCCCCTGCTCGTCGGCGATGCGCTCTATCTTATGCTTTAATTCTTTCGGCACCCGAATCGTCAGCACGCTCGAATCAGCTTTCATTCCTTTCCCTCCACAGTTTCACGAATTCGGCAGGGGTGATCACGTGCAGATCGTCGAATTTCAGATCCGCTTTCACCGTGAAGTCCCTTGTATTACTGGTAATGAGGTAATCGCTATTGCTTGCGATTGACAGCTCGACAAATATATTGTCCGATTCGTCCTGCAGATTCGGCCGGAACAGGAAATAAGTGGAACAGGGTTTACCGATATACGCGATGAAGCGCAGGACTTTTTCAATATCCGATTTTGACAATCCCAGGTCGTCCAACGATGGCGGTCTGGAGAGAACCTTCCGGTATTCGTTGAAAACCGGGATCGACAGGGCCAGGGCGAGTTTGTTGTTCCGGACAAGGGTGAGTATGAAATGCGATGCGCCCGAAGTGCTCCGGAGGGCCTGGTACATGACGTTGGTATCGATCGTCACCCGCATTGAACTAAGATAGCATATATGCTATCAAATGTCAAGCATGAAAATGACACGGGATTGAGGCGCGGACCTCGCTTCACTGAAACGGAGGTAGGGAGATAAAGGAAAAGGCGATGGAAGAGATGAAATCCCCCCTGACCCCCCGAATGGGGGCGAGGCTGTTGAGGATTAATCCCGGTGAATGACTGCTTCATTGGGGGAATGACCTGAAACGACGAGATATTGCGGATAACGGCATTGCCGGCAGAATGCACGCCTTGCCCCCTTCGGGGGTGCGGGGGCGAAAAAGAAAAGCCGATTTTCCGGTTCAATCCTCTCTGCACCCATTGACGATCTCTCCCGTCTCCGTATGGACGCGCACCGCGGTGTGCGTGTACGCGCCCAGCGTCTTGTACGGGTAATTGTCCCGCGTCACGAAGTACCAGTCCCCCTTTTGCACGACGATATCCGTGGGCGGGCCGGGGAGATTGCTGAGCCTTTGCGCCTTCCTTCGCGCGTAGCATTCCGCGAGAAAGGGCTGGGCGAGCTCGCGTGCGCGTTCGGGAGAGATGGTATTTTCCTGCGCGACGGTGAACCCGTCCCGCACGCTGCCCATGTAGACGACGTCCTCGCACGCGAAAAGGAAGACCAGCGCGAGAACGAGCGCCGCGGCTCCCGGAAATTTATTCACGCACCCCTTCTTCACGGCATCACCGGCAGTATCATCCGCGACGGGCGCACCCTGTCGTGGAATACCTGCTGGTCGGCCTTCACGACCTTCACGCCCTTCCCCGTATCCTCGCCCGAGTTGAGGTTGCGTCCGAACTCAGGGAAGTTGGAGCTGGACACCTGGAGCCGGATGCGGTGTCCTTTCAAAAAGACGTTACTCACCGCCCCGATCTCGATCGTGAACCTGTACGCCTTCCCCTTCTCCATGAGCGCGGGATTCTCGAACGAGTCGCGGTAGCGCGCCCGCACCACCGCGGCCTTAATGTTGATCGAAGTCCCGTCGGGACGCACGTCCGCAAGCTGGGCCGAGAAGTCCGTATCGGCGGCGGACGACGAGGCGTAGAGCTCAAGCTTGACGGGACCGGTCACCTCCGTATCGGCATCGAGCGGGGGGGTGGTGTAGACGAGCACGTCCGGGCGCGCCTCCACCGACGCCTGGTTCGCGGGACCGGCCCTGAGGCCCGCGTAGATCGAGGTTCCTCCCACGGTGGGAACCGGGTTATCGGGATCGTACGTGTACATGTCGGGCTTTTCGACACCCGGCGCGTCGGGGGAGAGGAGACCGTTCCCCTTCGCCGTGTTCGCGTCGCCCCCGCTGTGCAGGAACCACGAAGCCTGCCGGGCGTTACGCGGGGGCCATTCGTCCGCGTCGCGCCACTCGTTTTTCCCCATGACGAAATACCGCACGGGCTTCTCGCGCGAGATGCCGTCGTCCTTTCCCTTCAAATGAAAATCGAACCAGCGGATTATGGTCTTCACCTGCTTCATGAACGACGCGCCCCCGCCAAAATTTACGTCGTCGAATTTCGAGGTCGCCGTGTGCGTCCAGGGACCAATGAGGAGCATGCTCCGCCGTGCCTCGGGACTCCCGCCCGCCGTCCTCATGCGGTGGTAGTCCGCCGCGGCGAGGTCCAGGTAGTAGTCGTACCAGCCGTCGATTATGAGCGCGGGCGCGGTCATGCGGCCGGCCTTCGTGTCGACGTTTACGCGGTCCCAGTAGGGCCCGGGAACGGGATGTGTAATCCAGTCGTCGTAGGCGGGAATGTTTTCGCCCAGGGCGTTATCGGCCTCGACAAGGGGAAGGTGCCGGAGGGCCTTGTTCCAGTCTACGCGATCCGTCGAGCGCCCGGCGCGCGGGGCGTTCTCGTAATGCCACGCGAGCACGTCCGCGATGTGGAATATCCCGTCGTAGATCCAACGCCGGTAGATGTTCTGGGAGGTCATGATGGGGACGATCGCTTTCAGGTGCGCGTTCCGCTCCGCGGCGGCGATCCACTGCGTGGAGCCCCAGTACGAGAAGCCATACATACCCACCGCGCCCGTGGACCATTCTCGTGTGCCCGCCCACTCGACGGTGTCGTAGCCGTCGCGTGCATCGTCGGTGTAGGGGTAGAAGGTTCCCTCCGAGGCGTACTTGCCGCGTGTATCCTGCACCACGACCACGTAACCCTGCGACGCGAAGAGCCCGCCCGCGAAGGAATACTTGTGCGCGGCGTTTTCCTTTCCGTAGGGGGTGCGGATGAGTATGACCGGGAATTTACCCGGCGCGTCCGGGCGGTAGAGGTCGGCGGCGAGCTTCACACCGTCGCGCACGGGAACCATTACGCCGGCGTCCACGGTGACCGCGTACGCGGGACGGGGCAGGTCCAGGTACCAGGCGATGATCCGCCACTTGAAGAGCATGTAGGATGCCAGGAGCACGAGCGCGAGCACCGCGCACACGGCCGCGATGACGATAAGCGTTTTCTTTTTGACCACGAGCATTCCTCCGCCGGCGTTGGTTATCGGGCGCCGATACGCACCCTGCCTGCCGGGAATACCGCTCTACCACGGGATGCGGAAAAAGGAAAGCAAATCGTTGCCGTGCGGGATGAAAATCGGGCGGGACCGTGTCCGTACACGCGCCGGGCCGCGATTAATCGCGGCCCGGCGTTTAGCCAACAGCCGGAGTCGAACCGGCGACCTATTCATTACGAGTGAATCGCTCTACCGACTGAGCTATGTTGGCGATAGGCACAGATAATTGATGCTGGCCGGGAAGGGCTATTTGTCAAATAAAATTCTTGAAAAAAGTATACATGAAGGCGCGCAAGCGTTTGCGCGCCTTCATGTATACGGGCGCCATGTCATAATCTTAAAATCCCGACGCCTGGCATGCAGGATTGTCCACGCAGTAGAGGCGCTTGAATTCCATGACCCACGTTTCTGCGCTGGTTTCCGTTGTGCTCTCCGGCGTCCGGACGAGTGTGCGGGTAAGAATGCCCTCGTTGAAGGCGCGCGAAAGCTCGACGTAGGATTTCGCGACGGCGGGGGACAGGCCCATGGTCGTCATCGCCCGCTCCGCGTCCTCGTAGGTGAACTGCTGGTAGCGCAGGTCGGGCAAGCCGATCGCCTTGCCCAGGATGCGGGTGAGCTCGTTCATGGTGAGGTCCCTCTGTCCCAGGAGGTAGCGCACCGATCTCCCGACGAACTTCCCCTCCATGAGGTATCCTGCCGCCGTCTTCGCGATGTCCTGCGACGCGATGAAGGGGAGCGGGGTGTCCGCCTTGAGGGCCGAGCCGTTCACCCCCCGGAACTTGATGAGGTCGATATTGGCGAGCATGTTCTCCAGAAAGTAGCCCGGCCGCAGGTGCACGATCCTGAGCTTCGCGTTCTTGTTGAGCCGCTCCTCGTGGTCGTGCAGCCCCAGTACGGGACCGGTCTTTCCCTTCAGGTGCGCCCCCACGCTGCTCAGGTTTACCACGCGCGTCACGCCCGCCTTCCTGAGCGCCTTGTCTATGGACTTGCTCATGGTGTTCTGGAATTTCCGGACATCGTCGGCCCTGCCGTTGGGGGGGATAATGGTGAATACCGCGTCCGCGCCTTCGAAGGCCTTCGCCAGGAATACGGGATCGGCGATATCGCCGGTGAAGGGAATCGCGCCCTTCGCCATGAAGCCCTTGAGCCTGTCCATGCTCCTGGAAATCACGCGGACGTTCTTTCCCGCGGACAGCAGTATATTGGCCACCTCGCTGCCGACATGGCCGGTAGCTCCGAGTATCACGTTCATGTTTGAGTCTCCTTCACGATAAATGTTTTAGAATAAACTAAAATAGGTAATAAACGCCGGGAAGTCAACAAGCGGCGCTTAATCGGAATCTGCCCGTCTCTACAATTCCCTATGGAAAGGGGGAGGTCTAGATTTATAAGGTAGAGAGGGGGAAAGATTGGAGCTGGGAATAAGCGGACCGAACCGCGAATGAACGCTAATGCACGCGAATTTCAAAGATCATTGGCGTTTATTCGCGTGTATTCGCGGTTACTATTCCGGCCTGCAGGGAATGAAGGGGATATAAGCATCGTGAGGTCCGATATTATGGACTTGACAACGAAGCCGCCCGGTCGTATGTTTATTGCGATCAGCGGGACGCGCTGATTCAACTCATGTCGTGAAGGAACTTTCCGTCGCATGAACACTACGCCGATAAAGCATGGTCTGTCGTTACCTGGGGGGCTCTCGATGAAATTCTTTATCGCCGCGTGCGCTGCGGCCTGCGCCGTGATGGTAATTCTTCCCCTTGAAGTAAGTAAAAAAAAAGCCCTGACGTTTATCTAAGCCCCTTTCCCGGGATCGTCCGCGCATCGGCGCACGCCCAAACCGCCTCCGCCGATCCCCTGAGCGATATTCGAAAAACCGCCGCCGCGAAAGACCCGGCCGCACTCGAAAAGAAAATAAGATCGCGATTGGACGAGCCCGGCCTTGACGCATGGACAAGGGCGTACCTCCTGTACGATCTGGCCGTCATGAAGCGCGGCGAGCCGCATGCGTACGGTGAAAATCTCCAGGCGGCGAAAAGCGCCCTCGAATCCGACGCCAGGATGTCCACCGCATTTTACGCCCAGGTGGTTGAGGACCTGGGGAAGGCCACTATGGGTCGGGGCGGCGAGGCGCTCCTGCGCGAGGCGGCCGCGCGCCGGGCCATGCTCAACATCTCGAGCGAGGGCGGCCCGGAGCTCACCTACGTCCCCATGTTCACCGATTACTACACCTCGGCGTACATGAACTATTTCTTCTCGCTCTACAACCGGAAATACCAGTACGACTTCACAAACCTCTCGCTCACCTGCCGCGGCAGGGTCACCCCGGGCGAGATGCAGTTTTTCGCCACGTACTATCCCGGCTTCATGAAGAGCATCCGGGAGCTCGAGGAGAAGACGAACCTCGCGTATTTCGAAAGGGTGGACGCGTTTCTCTTCCCGCGCTCCGCGGGCGGCGATTACCGCGACAGCGCCTTCAACTCGATCGAGGAGGAGAAGCTCTTGCAGTTCGTCGTGGAGAAATATCAGTACTCGTTTTACAATTCGCCGCAGATTATCAAGGCGCGCACCGTGGAGGGGAGGCTCATAGACTGCAACCTCTTCCTGAGCGCCGCGATCAATCACAGGAGCGCGCGCGAGCTTCCCACGATGCCGCGCATGCTCGCGCTCAACATATTCAACTGGAACGAGCTGCAGGGGATCGACACCTACTGCCGCGACAAGAACGCCGAGCTTTCGCGGGCGATCGGGATCAACCTGTACGATTACTACAACGCCGGGAAGATCGTCTTCGTGGACGTGGGCCCGGCGCTTGCCAACGAGAGGACGAGCGCGGTCACGACCCTGGAGCTTTCGAGCGACTTTCCCAACATACGCTGCGTGGCGCTCGACCTCCCGGAGCAGGTGAGCATTTTCAATTCGCCCGCGTTCTACAACGAGAACAAGGCGAAGATTCTCTCGAGTCCCAACATCTACATACTCCCGGGCGACGGGACGAAGTCGATATCGAACCAGTTGTTCATGGCCAAGACCGGAGAGAACCGCGCGCTCCCCCTTGCCGACGACGAGCTCATCATCCTGCGCTGCGCGAACTCGCTGGACGTGTATGTCTCGTGGGAGAAGAACCGCGAGTACCTCGAGAAGTCCGCGCGCGAGTTCAGGGGAAACCCGCTCCTCGTCTTCCACAACAAGGTAGTCATCTTCAAGCCCCGGGGCGCGGTGAAGTACCGCTTCGTGGGACTCCTCTCGGACGCGGGCTTCGACCACCTGCGCGACGCGATCATCCACAACGGCGCGATGCCGTTCACGCTGTTTCCGCAGGCGAGCGGGATGTAGGGTCAGGCGTGGATCTTTGAGTGATTTAACAATATTATGATTTATATCAAGGTTAGACGATGAAACTATTATTAATGCTGATATGCATAATCAATTTGTCCTGTATATCTATACAGCAATTAGCACAAAATCGATTGGGTGAGAACTGGTACATAATCGTTGAAGAACATGCCATTGTAAGAGAAGAACCTGATATAAACTCAAAAGAATTAACAAAATTGAGAATTACCGATTTGGTAAAAGTGACAGATAAAAATGAAAGTAATACTGCTTACGAAAATTTAAGTGGTTGGTTATATGTAGATACAGGTAGGTATGAAGATTTCAAGAAACGTACTATATTGCACGGTTGGATACAAGTTATTAGCGTAGCTACCACAGAGAGATTCCGTAGAGTTCACCAATTTAGTGAATATGAAATTAGGGAAAAAATCGGAGATTATTTATTAGCCTATAAATTTAATGAAAATGGAACATATAATAGGGAAATACTTAAATATGGAGAGCGATCAACAATTCTGAAGAATGGTGCTTTGTTTAGTTATAAAAATGTTATCTTTGCAAATGATGAAGATGGTAATGGCTTTGAATTATTCTATATACACAAGGATGAATCATTATGTACTAAGTATACCCATAGCGATTCAACCCCCATATGCGCAACACGAATTATTAAACCTAAGCAGTAAGGGTAATCGAATGTCACCTTTCGGCGTTTCCGGATCAGGCTGTCGCACTTAAAAAATTCTTGCACTCCGGCGTCGGGTGTCGCACATTTAAAAGCATGGAGGACGGAAAATGCGGCCCGGGCGGGAAGACATCATCAAATTTCTGGAAGAACACAAGGCCTTCATGCTGAAGGAATATCGCGTCACCCGAATCGGGGTTTTTGGCTCCATAGCAAGAAATGAATATTCCGACCAAAGCGATATCGACCTCATCGTCGAATTTGAAACCGATACGCCCGACCTGTTTGAATTGAAATCAAGGCTTCGCTATTACATACACGAAAATTTATCAAGGGAAGTCGATATTTGCAGGGAGAAGTATCTAAAGCCATTCGCGCGGGACGCTATCTTGAGAGAGACTATATATGTCTGATCGGGACAAAATTCAGCTTGCATCTATTGCAGATTCCATCCGCAAGATCCAGAATTACAGTGCCGGATTTCCCGGGGCCGATGAATTCTATGCCGATACACAAGCTTTTGACGCTTCGATGATGAATTTTGTGATAATTGGGGAAATGGTTGCTAGATTGAGCGAGAGTTTCATGCGCGAGCACGGCCAGGTTGATTGGGCCCGGATAAAAGGTTTTCGAAATTTAGTCGCCCATAATTATTTTGGCATTGATGCTGAAGAAGTTTGGCAGATAATAAAAAACAAATTGCCACAGTTAAAAGCGCAAATTGAAGCTATTCCGACTGCCACGAATGATTAACTGGAAAAACGGGACGGTTACGGATTTGTTAACCGCTAAGGGACGCGAATAAACACGAATAGTGAAAAATAATTCGCGTCCATTAGCGTCTATTCGCGGTTAACGTCCTTGCCTTTTTACCAGGCTCTCCCCACAATCGCCCCATGATCCGCTCCTTCCCCCCCATCGCAGATTCCTCCTCCCGCATCCTCATCCTGGGCTCCATGCCCGGCGTGATGTCGCTCGATAAAAAGGAATACTACGGAAACCCGGCGAACAAATTCTGGAAGATCATGTTCGCGGTGTTTGGCGCGCCGGGGTCCGATAATTACCGGGACAAACTGCGCCTGCTGAAAAACAACGCCGTCGCCCTCTGGGACGTGCTGGAGAGCTGCGAGCGGGAGGGGAGTCTCGATTCCGAAATAAGGAACGAGCGCCCCAACGACATTGGGGCGCTCGTGAAAAAATACCCGGGCATCCGCTGCCTGCTCTTCAACGGGAAGTCGGTCGCAAAGCTATTTAAAAAGCATCATGGGGCCGATACGCTTCCCGGCCTGGAAGCGCGCATCCTTCCTTCGACAAGCCCGGCGCACGCGGTGAGTTTCGAGGTCAAATACGCGGAATGGAAGCGGGTGATAGGGGAGTGCCTGGGAGGCTGAAATGCGATCCTGCCTCCCCGGGAAAAGACTCCCGCCAGATTTCCTTTCACTTTTTATAGAACTTGACAGTAGTAGTATTGTTCACTACATTCACAGGATCACAAGAGGAACTGCATGGCGGACATCAAGGAATTACTCGAAAAAGCAATAAACCTCCCTCCCGCGGAGCGGGCATACATCATCGATAAGCTCATGCTGAGCCTGGATACAGCGGATAATGAGCTCGAAAAGCATTGGGCGGCCGAGGCCGAAAGCCGGATTGACGCCTATGAGAGAGGCGAATTGAAGGCCGTGTCCATCAAGGACGTCCTTGGCAAATACCGATAATCGTGGAAGTCCTTTTTCTTGAACCAGCCCGGGCTGAGCTCGACGCGGCCGTCGATTATTACAATTACGAATCTGCCGGATACGCATATTCCCCTATGGTGTTATTTACCAGATACGATCCGGTAACTTACTGGTTGTTGCCATCGCCAACTTGCACAGAAAACCGAATTACTGGAAAGATCGCCTCTAGGACTCCGTGATCAAGGGTCGCGAAGCTTTTCAAAGCATCAGGGGTCCGATACACTTCCCGGCCTGGAAGCGCGCGTCCTTCCTTCGACAAGCCCGGCGCACGCGGTGAGTTTCGAGGTCAAATACGCGGAATGGAAACGGGTTATGGGGGAGTGCCTGGGGGATTGACGTACGGCGTTTAACAGGGATGCACAGGATAGCCAGGATTGGTTGATACATTCGATATCAACCCTAGTCACTATGAATGATCACCCGGTACCTTTCGGATATTCTAAAAAAAATAGATTCTGTTAATTAATCCGTAATAGTACCTGTCCGGATGCGGTTTCCTCCAGGATATCATCGATTCGATTGACGCGATTGCCGACTTTATCAGCGGGATCGAATCCGTCCTCACTCCCCGCTCCAGGCGTTGAGCTCCGTCCGTTCCGCCGTGTCCCACGATCTCCAAACACCCTTGGATAATGCGCCGTCACCGTCCGTGAATCCACGCCCCCGTACGAATCCGTGACCTCGAGCGTGATTTCGTGCGTCCCCGGTGAAAGCGGCGCCGCAAGGGAAAGGCTCCTTCCCGTCCCGATCTCCCCGTCGATGCTGGAGGTCCATACGAAGGACCCGTCGTCCAGGATGGGTTCGTTGTAGCCGTCGTTCGCCGCGCCCTGGAAAATAATTTCCTTGTCCACAAAAGTGGTGCGGCCGGACTCTCGTTCTATTTCCTAACCGGCCTGTCCCGGAAAATATCAGCGGTGAACATCAGGTGATACACGGCTGATAATGAGAAAGATGGGAGATACATATGAGATAGATATGAGGATGATATGAGCATGCGGGGAGGATGATATGAGAGGGCTGGGCCACCGCACCCCCGTTTCATCACCGCCGGATGGTCAGGAATATATGTTGACAAACTAAAGAATGGTGTATCTGTAAATTGCGGCATGTAAACAGAGAGACTCATGCGGGATTGTGCCCGATGTTCATACCGGTGCGTTTATCCGGGCGGTTCATTTTCAATTGCGGGAAGCATGAACGAATACCTCACACGCAAAATCTTGATCGACGAAAAGCTCGCCCTCGCCGGGTGGGACGTTCATGATCGCACGCTCGTCGTCGAAGAGTTCGATATTCCGGTCGACGACGGCCGCGTCAAGGATACTGCATCGCCTTACGCGGGGCACCAGTTCGCCGATTACGCGCTCCTGGGAAAAGACGGCGCCGTGCTCGCGGTGATCGAGGCGAAGAAAACCTCCCGTGACGCGGAACTGGGACGCGAACAGGCGAAACAGTACTGCTACCATATAAAGGCGGCCGGCGGCAAGGGGCTGCCTTTCTGTTTCTACACCAACGGCCATGAAATCTACTTCTGGGACCTGGAACGCTACCCCCCGCGACGGGTGCACGGCTTCCCCACGCGGGACGACCTGGAGCGGTTCGACTATATCCGGGAGAACGGCAAGCCGCTCGCGCACGAATTTATCAATACCGCGATCGCGGGAAGGGATTACCAGGTGCGCGCGATCCGCGCGGTGATGGAGGGGCTCGAAAAGCGTAAAAGAAAGTTCCTGCTGGTGATGGCGACCGGTACCGGAAAAACGCGCGTATGCGTGGCGCTGGCTTCCGCACTCATGCGGGCGGGATGGGCGCAACGGACGCTCTTCCTGGTGGACCGGATCGCGCTCCGGGAGCAGGCGCTGAACGCGTTCAAGGAGTACCTGCCGGACGAGCCCCGCTGGCCGCGCGAGGGCGACGGCGTCATCACGAAGGACCGGCGCATCTACGTCGCGACGTACCCCACGATGCTGAACATCATACGCGACGAACAGAATCCGCTTTCACCGCACTTCTTCGACCTGGTCGTCGTGGATGAGAGCCACCGGTCGATCTACAACACCTACCGGGAGATATTGAAATACTTCAACGCCGTGACACTGGGGCTCACGGCGACGCCCACGGACGTGATCGATCACAACACCTTCTCGCTCTTCGAATGCGAGGACGGGCTTCCCACGTTCGCCTATTCCTACGACGAGGCGCTGAATCACGTGCCCCCGTTCCTGTGCGGCTTCCAGGTGATGAAGATCGTCACCCGATTCCAGCAGGAGGGGATCAACAAGCGCACGATATCCCTTGAGGACCAGAAGCGGCTCATCCTGGAGGGAAAAGACGTTGAGGAGATAAGCTTCGAGGGAACCGAGCTCGAAAAGACCGTCACCAACCGGGGGACGAACGCGCTCATCGTGAAGGAGTTCATGGAGGAGTGCATCAAGGACGCCAACGGCGTGCTTCCCGGTAAAACGATTTTCTTTTGCATCTCGATGTCTCACGCCCGCAGGATCGAGAAGATTTTCGACGTGCTGTACCCGGAGTACCGGGGAGAGCTCGCGAAGGTGATCGTTTCGGACGACCAGCGGGTTCACGGGAAGGGCGGCTTGCTCGACCAGTTCAGGAACAGCGACATGCCGCGCGTCGCCGTGAGCGTGGACATGCTCGACACGGGGATCGACGTGCGGGAGATCGTGAACCTGGTCTTCGCGAAGCCCGTATACTCGTACACGAAGTTCTGGCAGATGATAGGGCGGGGGACGCGCCTCCTCGAGGAGGCGAAGATAAAGTCCTGGTGTACGAAGAAAGACATCTTTCTTATCATGGACTGCTGGGATAACTTCGAGTACTTCAAGATCACGCCGCGCGGCAAGGAGCTGCCGCCGCAGATACCGCTTCCCGTGCGGTACGCGGGAATCCGCATCGACAAGATCGAACAGGCGATCGAGCTTCGAAAAGACGAAATCGCGCGCAAGGAGATCGAGGCATTCAGGCGGCAGGTCGCGGAGCTTCCCCGGCGATCCGTCACCGTCGCGGAGGCCGCGGCGGAGCTCGCGAAGCTTGAGGAGCCCAATTTCTGGAACCATGTGAACGCGCGGAAGATCGAATTCTTAAACGGCACGATCAAGCCGCTCTTTCGCACGATATCTCAGGCGGACTTCAAGGCGATGCGGTTCAGGAAAGATTTACTTGAGACCTCGCTCGCGTTTCTTACAGGCGAAAAGGACAGGTTCGAGACGCTCAGGGAGGGCGTGATCGAGCGGATAGCGGAGCTTCCGCTCACGGTGAACACGGTCGCCGATGAACGGGAGCTGATCGAATCGGCCCAAACAAACGCCTTCTGGGCGAAGATTACCGACGGCTCATTCGATGTGCTCGCCGAGCGGCTATCTCCCCTGATGGGTTCGATAGACGACATCGACCGGCCGGGTCCCACGGGACCGGAGCGCCTGGACCTCCGGGACTTCCTGCACCGGAAGGAGCGCGTGGAGTTTGGTCCGGAGCACGAGGCCGTGTCGATCGCGCGGTACCGGGAGATGGTCGAGGCGCGGATTCGCGCGCTTACGGAGAGCAACCCCATACTACAAAAGCTCCGGCGGGGTGAGGCCGTATCGGACATGGAGGCGGAGGCGCCGGCGGAGGAGCTTCATGACGAGCATCCCCATATCACGATCGATCTTTTGCGCCGGGCGTACGACAACCGGAAGGCCGAGTTCCTCCAGTTTATCCGCCACATACTGGGCATCGAGACGCTCGAGAGTTTTCCTGTATCGGTCACAAAAGCGATGGACATGTTTATAAATGCGCATTCAACTATGACCGGGCGGCAGTTGGAATTCCTGGAGCTTTTGAAGAGCTATATCATAGAGCGGGGCGCGCTCGAAAAGCGCGACCTGATCGAGGCGCCCTTCACCCAGTTGCATCCCGAGGGCATCCGGGGGATTTTTCAACCCCGCGAGATAGACGAGATCGTGGAACTTACCAAGGCACTGGTGGCGTGAGATGCTGCAGAACAATCCGGGCATAAAGAGCCTCATAGACAAGCTGTGGGACCGCTTCTGGAGCGGCGGCATCGCCAACCCGCTCACCGCGATAGAGCAGATCACGTACCTGTTGTTCATGAAGCGCATTGACGACCTCGATTTAAAGAGAACGCGCGACGCCGAGTTCACGGGAGAGCCCCACACGTCCCTCTACAAGGGCACGTTCACGCTTCCCGGCACCAAGGAGAAAATCAGGAAAGAGACCCTGCGGTGGAGCCACTTCAAGCGGATGCAGGCCGAGGAGATGCTGCTGCACGTGCAGACCAGGGTGTTCCCGTTCCTGAAACAGATGAACGGGGCGGCCTCATCGTTCACGCACCACATGCAGAACGCCTATTTCGTCGTCCCGAAGCCCTCGCTGCTGGTGGAGGCGATAGGCATTATCGAGGACATTTTTATCGAGATCGACAAGGACTCGCGCGTGGGCGGGCAGACCTTCCAGGATATCCAGGGGGACGTGTACGAGATGCTGCTGGGCGAGATCGCGTCCGCCGGCAAGAACGGGCAGTTCCGCACGCCGCGCCACATTATCAAGCTCATATGCGAGCTCGTGGCCCCGCAGCTTGGCCAGAAGGTCGCGGACCCGGCCTGCGGCACCGGGGGGTTTCTGCTGGGGGCGTATCAGTACATGGTGACCCAGCTCGACAAGAACAGGAAGAAATTGAGCGCGGACGAGGACGGATTCGTGCGCAGCAGCGTAAGTGGCCTCCTGACCGAGAAGGTGAAGACGATCCTGGGGGATTGCATTTTCGGGTTCGATTTCGATACCACGATGGTGCGCCTGGGGCTCATGAACCTGATGATGCACGGGATTGACGACCCGCGCGTGGACTACCGGGACACTCTGAGCAAGTCGTTCAACGAGGAGAACCGCTACGAGATCATCATGGCGAACCCGCCCTTCACCGGGAACATCGACAAGGGCGACATTTACGAGGGCCTGAAGCTCCCCACCACGAAGACCGAGCTCCTGTTTACCGAGCGCATCTTCACGATGCTAAAAGTAGGCGGGACCGCCGGGATCATCGTGCCGCAGGGTGTGCTTTTCGGCAGCGGCAAGGCGTTCGTGCTCGCGCGCACGAAGCTCGTCGAGGAGGCGGAGCTTAAAGCCGTCATCACGATGCCCTCCGGCGTCTTCAAGCCCTACGCCGGGGTGAGCACCGCGATCCTCATCTTCACGCGCGGCGGGCGCACGGAGCACACGTGGTTCTACGAGATGGAGGGCGACGGCTATTCCCTGGACGACAAACGGACCAAGCTCGAAGGAAAGAGCGACTTGCATGATATAGTCACAAAATACAAGGCGCGCGATCCTAAAAAGGACACGGACCGGAAGGGGAAGGGATTCTTCGTTCCCAAGAAGGAGATCGCGGATAACGGCTACGACCTGAGCCTCAACCGGTACAAGGAAGAGGTGTACGACGAGGTCGAGTACGAGAAGCCGGCCGTGATTTTAGAGAAGCTGGAAAAGATCGAACAAGAGATTATGAAAGGACTCGACGAGTTGAAGGGTACCATCGATGAGCGATAAACCAGGCCGCAACGATCCCTGCCCCTGCGGGAGCGGGAAGAAATACAAGCACTGCTGCATGAAGAAGGGCGTCGTCATACCGTTCCCGTCCGGGAAGGGACGCGACGTTTCAATGGACGACTACATGCGATTTGCCGAGAGCTGGGACAGCTCACGGGGACCGGTTCCCTCGTACATGGAGTTCAGGGGCACGCCCAATCCCGCTTCGGAGAGCCTGAACGAGATCAAACGCAAAATAGGGGACCGTGTATTCGAGTCCCTGGAAGAGGCGCAGGCCTTCTTTGACAAGGAGTTCCAGGCCTCCAACAGCGCGCCCCGGGAGGATTTTCTGGGACTCTCCCCGGTGCAGATGCATGCAATTCTCGCAAATCGCTTTTCGGGAAACCGGGATATCGTATCTTTGAACCCGGACGCCTCCCGCGAGTCCATAGAGGCAGTCCCTGCCGTGATACAGTGCCGCTATCTTTTCGAGCAGCTTCGTGAAGACGAGCGTGGAATCAAGGCGACGCAAAAGGGCAATCTCCCGCGCGCGCTGGTGCGCGACTTCTACGACAGGTTCGTCAAGGAGACCAAGGTCTTCGATTTCACTCCGACGGGCGAGGACGATCTCGTCGAGATCAAGGGGCTACGCTACTTCCTGGAGGATTCGGGCTTCATGAAAAAGCGAGACGGGCGCTTCCGCCTCACGAAAAAGGCCGAACCGTTAATGGCCCCGGAGGGGGCCTTCGCGCTCTACCGTGCGCTCTTCCTCTATTTCGCCGAATCGTGGAACTGGCTCTATAGCACCCGCTTTCCCGAGAATTTCGACTTCTTCCAGAAGACACTGGTCTTTTGCCTCCGTATCGTGAAGCATAAGGCGGCGCGCTTCACCACGGGTGAGGAGCTGGCCGGGTATTTCAAGACCGCGTTCCCCCAGTTTGCCGGTGATATCAAGCCCATAGGAGAATTCGACATGCTGGCCAGTGGGTTCTGTCTCCTGTTCCTGGAACGGTTCGCGCGTTTTATGGGACTGGTCGAGATGGAGCGCGACGAGGGCAATTTCATGGGCGAAGAGGCGCGGTATCGGAAGACGGGGTTTTTTGATGAAGTGTTGAGGTGGGGGGTGTGAGGGAAGGGGGAGCTTCATCCAACTATTGTGAATAGAATGAAAATAGTGCCATTAAATAGCGTTTGTGAAATAAATCCGTCTATCCCGGTGAGCATAAAGAATTCGCCATGTATGGAAGTTTCATTTGTGCCCATGAGTTCATTGCAAACTGATGGAACGTTTTCAAATGTCGAAAAAAGAGATTTTAAGGAAATAGATAAAGGATATAAATATTTTGAAAAGGGAGACGTGATACTCGCTAAAATAACTCCCTGCATGGAAAACGGCAAAGCGGCTTTCGTTCAGGATATCCCGACACAAGTTGCATTCGGGTCAACTGAGTTTCATGTGCTGCGCCCCAAGAAGGAAATTCACGGGAAATATTTGAGTTACCTGATTCGGGACCCGAGATTCCGAAAAGTCGCGGAAATAAATATGACCGGCACTGCCGGTCAGCGACGCGTTCCAACTGCATTCCTCGAAAGATACAAAATATTGCTCCCTCCACTCGAAGAGCAAATCCGCATCGCCACACGCCTGTCCCGCATTGAGGGGCTTATTGCCAGGCGGAAAGAGAGCATTCGGCTGTTGGATGAGTTTGTGAAGAGTATGTTTTTGGAGATGTTTGGGGACCCGGTTAGGAATGAGAAGGGGTGGGAAGTTAAGCCATTCAGTGAGATCGGTCAATTTATCAGTGGAGGTACTCCAAGCAAGGAGCGTGATGACTTCTGGAATGGAGATTTCCCATGGGTAAGTCCGAAGGACATGAAAATGACATATATCCATGACTCCATAGATCATTTATCCGAAATAGTCTTCGAAGAAACTGCGCTGAAACGAATTGATCCTGGGTGTATCCTTATTGTTGTCAGAGGGATGATTCTTGCTCATTCTTTTCCAGTGGCAATAAACGAAGTACCAGTATCGATTAACCAGGATATGAAGGCTATTAAACTGAGGGACGGTATCAATTCCCAATACATGGTGAATTGTTTAAATGCCATGAAGCGTTTAATTCTTTCATCAATCACGACAGCGGGACATGGGACGAAGCGGTTTGATTCGGAAGTGATGAATACCATAATGATTCCGATTCCTGAGATATCTTTTCAGGATAAATTTGCAAATCATGTTGCAAAAGTTGAGTCTATGAGGCTTAAATATAAAAAAGGGCTTTCTGAATTGGAAAGTCTTTA